>CBHRAM010000470.1:0-2457 GCA_966076165.1 uncultured Chitinophagaceae bacterium | reverse complement strand
CAAACATTTTTTTTCCAAAAGAACCCATGTCATTTTTTTTCAGGTCCTCACAGGCGTCCTGTAACCGTTGGATCTCTTCCACAATGAACCGACAGCGTTTGTACACCACAGGGTTCCCTGATGATAAGCATTCATTTACCTTATCAATATCGGCATCTCGCAGGCTTATAATTTGTGGATATTTTTGCTGCAGAATGGCTACACCCGCTTCGCATTCCTGCCTGCGCAGATTGTATTCGGATGAAGCCAATGAATGTTTAACGCCTGTATCGATCAATACAATACCAATAGCGGATGTATCAAAAGGCATGTATGCATACTCCAGTGAACGGCAGTCCAATTGTATCACATGCTCTTTCTTTCCAAACATGCTTGCAAACATATCCATGATCCCACACTGCAACCCCACAAATTCATTTTCCGCTTTCTGCGAAACAAGGACCATGGTCTTTTGATCAAGCCCCAGGTTAAATAAAGTATTTAACGCAAAAGCGGTGGCACACTCCACTGCAGCTGATGAAGACAACCCGGCGCCTAATGGCACATCCCCCATCACCACAGCATTGAACCCTGATAAGATATGCCCTGCCTGTATCAGTTGATCTGCCACCCCTAAGATAAAATTCGGCCATTGCTGGTCGCTCGGCTGTAATGAACCCAGATGCGTTTGAAAAGATTGATGCAGGTCACCTGCATAGAGATGTACATAATCATCAGCCCGTTTACTGATCGCTACATAAATAGCTTTATCAATGGCGGCAGGTAGTACAAAGCCGAGATTATAATCAGTGTGTTCACCGATCAGGTTGATCCTTCCCGGCGACCTGACGATCAGATCGGGTTCCCCAAAATGTTGTTGAAATATTTTTTTGATCTCAATAGGAATGCTAACAGACATTACAGAAGCGCTTAAAATTTATAGACAGGGTCCATTACAGGTTTGTTTCATAATGCATGGCAGGGATCACTACCTCCTTGAATTTTTTCCGCCGCAACCTTTCGGCAAAATCCTGCTGCACATCATACTCACCATGTACCAGGAATAAAGTATTTACCAATAAAGGGTTCTGGCAGGCAAGAAACTGGCAGAGATCATCATAATCGCCATGCGCACTCATGCTCTTCATAGCACCCACTTCTGCGATCACCCGGTACATTTCACCAAAGATCTTTACTTCTTTGGCTCCATCCATCAACCGGCCGCCGAGAGAATGCGGTTCACAATAACCCACCAGCAATACCGTGTTCCTGTTATCTCCGATATTATTCATGATATGGTGTTTCACCCTTCCTGCGTCCGCCATACCGCTTGCCGAAATGATCACACAGGGTTGCGGGTTATCGTTCAGTGCTTTACTTTCATCAACTGTTTTTATGAATTTCAACCCTTTAAAATCAAAAGGATCCTTATCCTCCTGCATGATCTTGCGGATTCGCTTATTAAAATATTGCGGATAATTTTTTAGTACAGCGGTTGCTTCCCGGCTCAGCGGACTATCCACATAAAAAGGAACTGCCGGTAAACGGTTCTCCAGTTCCAGCTGGTTCAAAGCATACAGGATCTCCTGTGTACGCCCCACACTGAAAGCAGGGATAATCAGTTTTCCTTTTTTCTCAATACAGGTTTTCCGTATCCAATGTTCCAGGCCATCTACCGTACCATGCACTTCATCATGCAGTTTATTTCCGTAGGTACTTTCCAGTATAATATAATCGGCCTGCGGAAATACATCCGGCGAACGGAGTATCGCATCATTATACCTTCCCACATCACCACTGAAACTGATCTGTGTGGTTTTACCTTCCTCTGTGATCTTCAGGTGAACCGCCGCACTGCCTATGATATGGCCGGCATCTGTATACAATACTTCCAGGCCTTCTTCAATTTTTGTCCACTCACCATAATTTACCATCTTAAACAATTCGAGTGCCTGCGCAGCATCTTCCAGGTCGTACAAAGGTTCATAAGGGGGCAGGCCCTGTTTGGCCCTTCTTTTATTGATGAATTTTGTATCATCACGCTGGATCTCTGCAGAGTCTTCCAATAAAATACCAGCCAGTTCTTTGGTGGCGGGCGTTGAATAGATCACCCCTTTAAATCCATCCTTCACCAGTTTGGGTATCAACCCGCAGTGGTCAATATGGGCATGCGATAAGATCAGGTAATCAATGGTTCCCGGTGTAAAACCGAACTCACTGTTGAACACATCCGTATCTCTTCCCAAACCCTGAAAAAGCCCGCAATCCAGCAAAACCTTTTTACCGTTTTTCAAAGTGATCAGGTGTTTGGAACCCGTTACTGTTCTGGCCGCGCCATGAAATGCAATTTTCATAAACCCCTCCTCCCCCTGAAGGGGAAACTTTATGTTCACTCTTCAGGAGTTATTTTAAAAAATGAGAAAAATGAATTCCCGCCTACTTCAAACCCCCTCCCATGGGGCTGGGGGTTCTCGCTTT
>CBHRAM010000469.1:0-2478 GCA_966076165.1 uncultured Chitinophagaceae bacterium | reverse complement strand
GAGGTTAATTGTTTGGGGTCATTGCCTAAGGTGCTCTTGCCCTTGCCTCTGTCATCTACCCGTAATACTGCTATACCATGATTGGTTAAATAATCTGCCAATACCCAATAGAGTTTATGGCTGAATATGGTACCATCTCTGTCCTGTGCGCCACTTCCTGTAATAATGATCACGGTAGGAAAGCTCTTAACACCTCTGGGTTTGGTAAACGTAGCCCCATAATGCACGGTCTTATCCGCATTATCGTATTCTACTTCTTCCGAATCATAGTTGTAGGGTGGCCTGGGCGTTTGCGGCCTGATCTTCTCTTTAGGTGCGGAAGCCTGTTCGGGCTGTGTTTTTGTATCCTGCGAGAAAGTGGTTATCGAGAGGATCGTTGCAAAAATGATAAGTATGGATTGTTTCATATTAGTTAGATGACTGATTTTTTTTAAAATACAGGTAAGAATAAACACCCGGGATGATGGTGATTATACCGATGATAGATAGAAAAATAATGAACCCTGCTTTAGCAGGCAATAATAAAGTAACGATCGTGATGAGGATGCCTCCGGGAACCCAGAGTTTACCCACCAGTTGGTGTGTCTTGCGCCAGTTATCTTCATTCTCCAGGGTCCAGGGTGTTCGGAAGCCTACAAAATAATTGGGTTTGATGCTATGCATATAATTACCCAACAGGGTGATCATCAGTCCCAGTAAAGGAAACATCAGTTTACTTATCTTAAAAGATCCGCTTACACTCGAATAGATGATCACAATATTGAGCGCACATAAAAACACAACCATAACAACAGCGATCTTATGATAGAGTTCGGGTGATTGTCCGGCGGTTTTCTTGGGATCTATTTTGGGCAGGTTGGTTATGAGAAGGTAAGTGCCGGCTGAAACCACGGTCATTAAGATCACCACAAACCAGAGTTTGCCTTTATTGCCAAAACCATCAGCTTTCCCATTGATATCAAAATGCAGCGGGATCGTTTCTGGCAGGCTGTTATAAATACCTCCCAGATAGATCAGCGGGATGATGATGAGCAGGAGCATCAGCAATGCTCCCAGCGGAGAAGACTTTTTCATATAGTTATTTCTTTTTTGTTTTGGTGAACTGTACAAACCACTTCAGCATTTCGTCCATTACGGTGGTATTCAATGAGTAGTAAATGAACTGGCCTTCTTTAACCGAGGTCACCAGTTCTGCCTGTTTTAGGAGGTCAAGATGATGAGAGATACTGGGTTTTGAGATATTGAACCTGTCTGCTATCTCGCCAGCCGTCAGGTCCCCGTCTTTCAAGATTTCCAGGATCTCCCGGCGGGTAGGATCGTTCAGGGCTTTGAATAGGTTATTCAATGGAGTTATATATTTAGACAAATATCTAAATAACTTTCTGATATCTCCAAATTTATTTTCGCTAAAAGAGAAACGAAGGGAAGAAGAAAAGAAGGGATCTCCGACTTTCGAAGACTCTTTTTTTCTTCGTTTCTCTCTTAGCGAAACCCCTTCCGCACCTTTTAAGCCCCCCTTAAAAACCATAGTTAAAAATTAACCCTGTGATAACGGCTTTTAGGATTTTATTAAGAAATGAATGAAAATCCTTTGCTGTACTGCATTCCAGCGCTCCATTCACTTTTGTTAACATTGGAGGCTTTACCGTTCATACAGCCGGTGACAATTGGATGACCATCCTGTCACAATTCAAAAAAAACCGTAAAACAGCTGATTACATTTGACTTGTCAATTTAAAAACGACAACCAAACAATACTTTTTAAAAAATTAAAACAACAAAAAATGAAAAAATTATTATTAGCCGTTCTGGTAGTTGCCGGACTCGGAACCAGCGCTTTCGCCACAGATGTAAACGGAGTAAGCACAAGGGTACAAAACAGTTTTGCTGAAAAATTCGGCAACGCGCAGAATGTAAAATGGACTTCGAAAGAGAGTTACAACAAAGTAACTTTTACACTGGCTGATGAGCAGGTAGAAGCATTCTTTGCTATTGATGGTGACCTGATCGGGTTTAGCCGTAAGGTAGAGTTTAAGAGCCTGCCTTTGACAGCGATCCAGAAGATCAAAAAAGAATATGAGGGTTTTGCCGTAAAAGAAACCATCGAATTTGAGCAGAACAACGAAAAATCATATTATGTATCACTGGAGAATGGTGATAAAAAACAGATCCTGGAAGTGTCACTTTACGGAAGCGTAAGTGTTTACCGCAGTAATGGAAAATAGTACAGTTGGGTTTTGGTTTTAGGAAACGGAAGGGCCTCGCTAACGCGGGGCTTTTTCATTATAAAAACTGTTCATAGTAATCAAGTCCGCTTCTTTCCTGAGATCATTCAATAAAAGATCAAGCCTTTGTAACAGGGGCTCACCATGGTTTTTTTTTGTAAACCCGGGCAGTCCATAATTTTCAATATCTGTAAACTCCCAGGGATGGAAATATAAACAGAGATAGCCATCCTTCTTTAATGTCTGTAGCGCA
>CBHRAM010000468.1:0-2483 GCA_966076165.1 uncultured Chitinophagaceae bacterium | reverse complement strand
ACGGACTTACGAACATTCTGTACTTCAATACCAATGGTTCCTTTACCGGGAATGGGTGCGATGATACGGATGCCCAATGCGGCAAGGCTTAAGGCGATATCATCTTCGAGGTTCTTGATACGGCTGATACGCACACCGGGTGCGGGAACGATCTCATATAAAGTAACCGTGGGCCCAACCGTTGCTGCGATCCGCTGTATGGCAATATCATAGTTCTTAAGCGTGGCGATGATCTGGTTCTTATGTGTTTCCAGTTCTTCGGGATCATGCACGATCTTTTCGCTGCCATGTGTTTCGAGCAGGTCGAGGGTTGGGTATTTATAGCCTTTCAGATCGAGGGTCGCATCGTATTTTGTGGCGAGGCTACCAACGGGAGCAGGAAGCTCTTCTTCAAGTTCTTCGGGTACTTCTTTGATCTCTAATTCTAAGTCTGCGTTTGGGGTTTGGGGTTTTGGGTTGGGAGTTGGCGTGAATGGTTGTTGCGGGACGATGGGTTCCATTTCATGAACAACAGGTTCTTCTTCCTCTTCTTTTTCCACTACATCAAAATCGTTCATCGGGTTGGCGGCAGCTTCTGCACCATGGGGCATGATCACTACCACACCTTTCCCCTCGTTCTTCATTTTATTCTGGCTAACAGGTTCTTCTACTTCAATTTCATCATCGATCATTAATAAGGCGCCGGCTTCTTCTTCATCGGTCCATTCTTTGGTTACCGGGAGTTCATCATCTTCTGTAAGCGGTAGTGCATCTGTATTCGCTTTTTGCGGACGGCTGAATTTCCAATCGGGCAATCTGAATACCGGGTTAAATCGCCAGATGATATAACTGAATGCTGCTATAAAAATTATCGCACCGGTTCCTACATTACCTGTCCATTTTACCAGCCATCCGGATGAATATTCGCCTACAGCCCCACCCCATGAGAAGGCGTTGCCCCCGGTAGCAAAAGCGAGTGCGGTACTCATTACCACTAATCCTACCAAAACATAACGCAGATTACGGACCAGGCTGAATACTTTTTTTCCAAAAAGCAGGTTCATTCCCAACACAAAAAACGTGGTGCAGAAAAGAAAGGAAGCAATCCCAAATCCTTTGTAGATGAGGTTATGCGCAATATAGGCACCCAGTACACCCAGGAGGTTGGTGACCTTCACATCATCGGTAGCGAATATTTTGATGCCGAACTGGTGGATCTTATCCTGATCTTCCTGCCAGGTAAATAAATAAGAAGTAAGGGCAACAAAAAGGAAAACAGCGATCAACAGGCATACAGCACCTGCGATCTTGGTGGTACGTTCGTCTTTTACAACTTCAGCAACGGTTACTTCGGCTTCCTTATCGGTGGTAAGCTGCTCGGGGTCCGGCGGAGGTGGCGTTTTCTTTTTGAGACTATTTGCCATGGAAACAAATATAAGCTAAGCGCCTAAGCAGATACCGCAACCGGGGTCTATGTGCAAAACTGCTGAAAGTAGCCGCAGTTTTCCACTTTACTGTATTTCAGCCTTCTGCAAGCCTATTGCCAAAAAGATCCAGCCGGCAATAAAGAACACACCACCCATGGGTGTGATGGCACCGATCCACCTGAAATTTTCTGTGCCTAAAATGGATAACAGGTACAAGGAGCCACTGAAGAAAACGATACCGGTAATAAAGAGATTACCGGCCAGTCTGATCTTTTTATTGGGATATGATCTGTACAAAACGCCGGTTAGTGCCAATGCAAACACATGATAGAACTGGTAACGGACACCGGTTTCAAAAGTAGTGAGTGCTTGTGGCGTCAGGTATTCTTTCAGGGTATGAGCACCAAAAGCACCCAGTGCCACAGAGAGCGCGCCTAACCAGGCGGCTATGATCAGAAATTTCTTATCCATTTTCTTTGATGATTTTGGCAAAGCCCGCATCGCTGATGGCATGGCCGTGTAAATGATATCTTGCCTTGCGGTAAAATGAATCGCGCTCTGCCAGTTTTCGGGAGAGAAACGTGTTGAGCTCATGGTCAGATAATTCGCGTATCAGCGGGCGGTGCTCTTTCTCGGGTTTGAGGCGTTCCGCCAAAATTTCAACGGGTTCATCGATCCAGATGGTGATGCCGTTCTTATTCATCCAGTCCATATTCTCATGAAAACAGGGTGTGCCGCCGCCGGTAGCCAGTACAAAGGTCTTCTTCTCACCAAACCAACGGAGGATCTTTGCTTCTGTTTTTCTGAAATAGTCCTCTCCCTCTTCTTCAAATATTTCGGCAATGGTTCTTTCTTCGTGCGACTCGATCAAAAAATCAAGATCGTAGCCGCCGGTCTTTAGTTTTTTGGAAAGCTTTTTGGACCAGAAGGTTTTTCCCGTTCCCATCATGCCAAGTAAGAATATCTTCATTCGGAGCGTACTATTGAATAATTAAAAATTAAAAATTAAAAATTAAGAATTAAGCAGTGTGAAATTTTTAATTCTTAATTTCTAATTTTTAATTACTTGAATGCATT
>CBHRAM010000467.1:0-2511 GCA_966076165.1 uncultured Chitinophagaceae bacterium | reverse complement strand
CAGGGCAATGGCCCATGCAACAAAGAAAGACTGGAAACCAGAAAAAAAGCATGGGAAGAAGGTGCATGGGTAAGAGAAGCAGCAAGTGCTTATGCAGAGAAAAGGAAACAAAAACAATCTTTACACGCAGCGTAGTGTAGTTTATTGGTTTACTGGTTTATTAGTTTACTTGTAAAGCCAGAAACGAAAGACCAATAAACCAATAACCCAATAAACCAGTAAACATGAGTAGCGATAATAAGAATGAGTGGCCACTATGGGAGATCTTTATCCGCAGCAAACAGGGGCTTGATCATAAACATGTTGGCAGTCTGCATGCAACTGATGCACAGATGGCTATCGAAAATGCCAGGGATGTCTATACCCGCAGAATGGAAGGTGTCAGTATCTGGGTAGTGGAGAGCAAATACATTCATGCGAGCAATCCATCGGATGCAGCTTCTTTATACGATCCGGCCAATGATAAAGCCTACAGGCATCCTACTTTTTATGACCTGCCTGATGAAGTGAAAAACATGTAACCCCCTGGCCCCCTGAAGGGGAAATTGATATGGATACAAAAACATTAATCGATTATACTTTACATCTTGCAGATAATGCATTGATCATTGGTCATCGCAATAGTGAGTGGTGCGGACATGGGCCGATATTGGAGCAGGATATTGCGATCACCAATATTGCATTGGATATGATCGGTCAGGCCAGAAATTTTTACCAGTATGCGGCACAGCTTACCGGTAATGGTGCCACAGAAGATTCTTTGGCCTATCTGCGTGACGCCATCGATTTTAAAAACAACCTGTTGGTTGAATTACCCAATGGCGATTGGGCACAGACCGTTTTACGGCAGTTTTTTTTCAGCACCTATCAGTATTTTCTTTATCAGCAATTGCAGAACAGTTCCGATACACAGCTTGCTGCCATTGCAGAAAAATCTTTGAAAGAAGTCACCTATCATCTCCGCTGGAGCAGTGAGTGGGTGATCAGGCTTGGAGATGGAACAGAGGAGAGTAAACGAAGGATATTACATGCGATTGATGAGATCTGGAGTTATACGGGCGAATTGTTTGTAGCTGTGAGCTATGAGCTGTTAGCTGCAAGCGAAGGCATAGGCGTTGATCTTTCAATAATAAAAACAGATTGGAATAAAAAAGTAAAAGCTGTTTTTGAAGAAGCCACGCTTCCCATCCCTGCTGATAATATATGGATGCAATCTGGCGGTAAAGAAGGAAAACATACAGAACAATTGGGATTTATTTTAGCAGAGATGCAGTTTTTGCAAAGGGCGTATCCAAACTCTGAATGGTAACCCCCCAACCCCCTGAAGGGAGAGTTAAAATGGAAATAACAAATAAACATATTACTACAAATCAAACTCCGGATACCGTTAAGAAAATAGTATTGTCTATTCTTGAAACCGTTTCTGATCCGGAAGTGCCTGTGCTTTCCGTAATTGATCTGGGTATCGTAAGAAACATAGCGGTTTCCAATACTCCCCCTTCAGGGGGTTGGGGGGTTTTGCTTTCTGTAACACCGACCTACACAGGCTGCCCTGCCATAGACGTGATGAACATAAGCATGCGCATAGCTTTACTGGAAGCGGGTTTTACAGATATTAAGATTGAGCAGGTATTATCACCCGCCTGGACCACCGACTGGATGAGTGATGCGGGAAAAGAAAAATTAAAGGCCTACGGCATTGCACCACCCCAATACAAACAGGCAGTTTGCACACCCGATTCATTTCAAAAAGAAGAAGCTATCCAATGTCCGTTGTGTAATTCCTATCACACCGAATTGGTTTCACAGTTTGGGAGTACGGCCTGTAAGGCTTTATATAAATGTCTGGATTGTAAAGAACCATTCGATTATTTCAAGTGTCACTAAACAACTCTGTGAACCTCTGTTCCTCTGTGGCCTCTGTGTTGAAAAAATACGCCGATGCATCAGAGATCTTTTTTAACACAGAGGCCACGGAGATCAGGAGTTTCACAGAGAGACAGAATAAACATTCCTGAATCAGTATATTCGTTAAAAGAATTCATACATGTCATCAATTTTATTTGAGATACAAAACGGGGTAGCATTGATTACCCTAAACAGGCCCGATAAATTAAACTCATTCAACCGGGAAATGGCTTTGCTGTTGCAATCGAAGCTGGACGAATGCGCTTCTCTTCCCGAAGTCCGTTGTGTATACATTACCGGCGCAGGTAAAGGTTTTTGCGCAGGTCAGGATCTCGCAGAAGTGGTAGATCCCAACGGCCCCGGTATGCAGAAAATATTAAGCGAACACTATAACCCCATCATCACAAAGATCCGGAATATGCCAAAACCGGTGGTTGCCGCTGTTAACGGTGTGGCAGCCGGTGCAGGTGCCAATCTTGCGTTGGCCTGCGATATTGTGATAGCTACACAATCTTCTTCGTTCATCCAGGCTTTTTCTAAGATCGGACTGATACCGGACAGCGGAGGAACATTTCATTTGCCAAGATTAATTGGTTTTCAAAG
>CBHRAM010000466.1:0-2520 GCA_966076165.1 uncultured Chitinophagaceae bacterium | reverse complement strand
CCATGTTGATTTTTTTTGAGCAGTATGGCACACAAAGCGGGTGTTAAGGTTAAAGCCACTACGCCCGATAATACGATCGACACCGCCATGGTTAAAGAGAACTGGCGATAGAATACACCCGTGGGACCTTCGAGAAAAGCTACAGGTAAGAACACGGCCGACATAACCAGTGTAATGGCAATGATGGCACCGCTGATCTCGCGCATGGCTTTTTCGGTGGCTTTGCGCGGGCCAAGGTTAGTGGTTTCCATAATGGTATGGACGGCTTCTATCACCACGATCGCATTATCTACCACAATACCAATTGACAGTACCAATGCAAACAGCGTGATCATATTGATAGAAAAACCAAACAGCTGCATAAAGAAAAAAGTACCCACCAGTGATACAGGTACGGCTATGGCCGGAATCAACGTAGAACGGAAATCCTGTAAGAAAACAAATACCACCAGTGCCACTAATAAAAAAGCCTCGATCAGTGTCTTAATCACTTCATGAATAGAAGCGTCCAGAAATGCAGATACATCATAACTGATCGTGTACTTCATACCGGATGGGAAACCGGATTTCAATTCTTCCATCCTTGTTTTGATATTGGCAATTACCTTACTCGCATTGCTGCCCGGTCTTTGTTTGAGGAGAATAGCAGCCGAAGGTTTTCCGTTCTCTTTTGAGATCACATCATATTCCTGTGAGCCAAATTCAACAGTGGCCACATCTTTCAGGGTAATGATCTCACCATCAACCGAACTTTTTAAAATGATGTTTTCATATTGTTCTTCTGTATTGTATTTGCCGGTGTATTTCAATACATACTGTAATTCTTCGGGGCTTTTACCTGAGCTCTCGCCGATCTTGCCCGGGGCAGCTTCCACATTCTGTTCTTTCAGGCTCCTGATCACATCATCTGTTGAGATATTGTAGGTGGTCATCTTATCGGGGTTCATCCAGATCCGCATGGAATAATCACGGGAACCCATGATGTCTGCAAAGCCAACCCCTTCGATCCTTTTTAATTCGGGCAATAAATTAATATCGGTATAGTTATAGAGGAATTTTTCATCAACCGTACTGTCGTCACTCAAAATATTCAGGTACATCAACATACTGTTCTGCACCTTTTCCACGATCACACCGGCTTTGATCACTTCTTCCGGCAATTCATCCACAACTGAGGAAACGCGGTTCTGTACATTCACAGAAGCCACTTCGGGGTCCACACCTGATTTAAAAATGATCGAGATCACACTAGAACCGTCGTTACCGGAAACAGACGACATATAAGACATACCCGGTACACCATTGATCGCTCTTTCCAATGGTGTTACTACTGCCTTTACACAGGTTTCTGCGTTGGCGCCGGTGTACTTGGTGGTTACCGTAACTTCCGGTGGAGCAATATCCGGAAACTGTGTTACGGGCAGTTGCGACAAAGAGATCAGTCCGAGGAACAGGATCAGCAATGAAACAACAATGGATAATATCGGGCGTTTGATAAAATTAGCTGTCATGATCTTATTTAGTTGGTTTTACAAGCGAGGGCAATAAAGACCGTAACGCAACGGGTTGCGCATTGATACTGTCTCCTTCTTTGACCAATTGAACACCTTCGTAAATGATCTTATCATCAACGGAAAGTCCTCCACCAATGATATACAAATGCGGCAGCCGCCACTGCACTTCAACCGTTCTGGTTCTTGCGATATTGTTCTTGTCCACTACATACACATTCACTTTATCCTGAACTTCAAATGTTGATTTTTGCGGAATGATCATGGCATTCTTCAACACACCGCTCAGGATGATCTTTCCGGTGGCACCATGTTTCAACAGGTATTCGGGATTGGCAAAACGTGCGCGGATGGCAATATTGCCTGTATTCTTGTCCACTTCGGTTTCTGCTGTTTCAATATGCCCCATGTGACGAAAGGGTGTGTTATCCGCCAGCATCAGCAGAACCGGTTGTTGTTTTATCAATTCATGCGATCTTGAAAAATGCAGGAATTCTTTTTCAGACACATTGAAGTAGGCAAACATTTCTTTGTTGTTGGAGAGTGTGGTTAACAAAGTGCCTTCATCAACCAGGCTGCCCACTTTATAAGGGATCCGGTTGATCAATCCATCAAAAGGGGCTTTGATCTCTGAATAAGAAATGTGTAATTGTGCAATGGACACTGCCGCTTTTGCTTCGAGGATCCGGGCTTCTACCGCTTCTTTTTTGGCTTTGGCCATTTCCAGTTCAGTTTCCGACACCACATTCTTTTCAACCAGGTTGCGGCTGTTCTTTAGTTCTACCTCGGCTACTTTCAGTTCTGCTACTGCATTCTTTAATTGGGCATTTGCTTTCAGCAGTTCTTCTTTGAGCATGAGGTTATTAAACACAAAAAGGGTCTGGCCGGCTTTTACGGACTTGCCCTCATCTACCAATATCTTTTCTAAAAAACCTTTCACGCGGGCGCGTATCTCCACGTTTTGAACAGAATGGATATCTGCCACATAAGATTTATCATAGGTGGTATC
>CBHRAM010000465.1:0-2526 GCA_966076165.1 uncultured Chitinophagaceae bacterium | reverse complement strand
TGGATGGCTTTCCACTGATCGTAACGTAGGTTATCGATGAGTATAAAAAAAACAGGTGTGCCTTTTTCTACGTGCGGCAATACTTTGAACTGAAATAAATGATTGCTCATGATCGGCGCCGAAAAACTTTTAGGGTCCAGCCATGAAGTATAGTTCTTACTTACAAATTTGAAGAACTCTGTATTGGCTTCCTGTTTCTGCGATTGAAATACTTCGCGCATTTCGGGGCTGTCACTTTTTTCCATCTCCAGTTCCCAATACACCAGTTTTTTATAGATCTCCATCCACTCATTATAATCCGGATTGTTACTGAGCGCCATAAATAATTCGCGGAACTGCTGCTGATAGGAAGTAGTGGTCTTTTCAGCCACCAACCGTTTATTGTCGATGATCTTTTTCAGGGTAAGCAATACCTGGTTAGGGTTAACCGGTTTGATCAGGTAATCGGTAATCTGGCTGCCGATGGCATCATCCATCAGGTTCTCCGTTTCATTCTTGGTGATCAGTACCACCGGAATATGGCTGTTCACTTCTTTGATGCGGGCCAGGGTTTCCAGTCCGGTAATACCGGGCATGGTCTCATCCATCAAGACCACATCCACCAGGTTTTCTTTTACATATTCAATGGCATCAAACCCATTGGTAAGTGTGTGTACTTCATAACCTTTGTGCTCAAGAAAGAGTTTCTGTGATTGCAGGCTTTCGATCTCATCGTCTACCCATAAAATTTTTGCTACAGCCATAGTTCCGGTTTAATGTTTGGAGTTTGGAGTTTTGGGTTGATGACGATTTGACCCAAAATACAAACAACAGGAATGAATAAAAAAATAAAAACAGAATGTAGAGCTGGCTGCGATAGTAGAAGGTTTAACCCGGGCGGGTTGTTAAAATAACAAAGTAAATCTATTTCATTCTGCCTTATGGGATTCTTATTTGTACTTTTGCCTGCGCCCAAAAGCCGTGATTTAACAATTCAACAACAGGATGACAGCCATCAAAAGAAAGATCATCAACGACCCGGTGTATGGTTTTATTACCATTAACCACCCGTTGATATTTGCCATCATCGCTCACCCTTATTACCAGCGCCTGCGCCGTATACAGCAGATGGCCATGGCCAATATGGTGTACCCCGGGGCAGTGCATACAAGGCTGCATCATTCACTGGGTGCTTATCACCTGATGCATAATGCAGTTGCCGAACTCAGGGCCAAGGGGATTGAGATCACCGAAGAAGAAGAGACCGCTGTAAAAGCAGCCATTTTATTACATGATATTGGCCACGGGCCTTTCTCCCATGCATTGGAAAGCACCCTGGTGAGCGGTGTACATCACGAACAACTCTCACTGCAGATCATGAACCTGATGAATGAAGAAATGGAAGGCAAACTCAAATTGGCCATCCAGATCTTCACGGATCAATACCACAAACCTTTTTTACACCAGCTCATCAGCGGACAATTGGATGTAGACAGAATGGATTACCTGAGCCGCGATAGTTTTTTTTCTGGTGTGAGTGAGGGAGTGATCGGTTATGACCGGATCCTCAAAATGCTGGTCGTACACGAAGGACAATTGATGGTAGAAGAAAAAGGTATCTACAGTGTAGAGAAATTTTTAGTGGCCCGCAGGCAGATGTACTGGCAGGTTTACCTGCACAAGACGGCACTGGCAGCAGAAAAAATGCTGGTGAAAATACTGGAGCGTGTACGCAGTATTTATACAAGGGAAGATGCAGACCTGAAAACATTTTCAGCCCTGGATTTTTTCCTGGGAGATTTTAACGGGGATATGGATACAGCAGCCATCGAAAAATTCTGTTCGCTCGATGACCATGATGTGATGCATGCCATAAAAAGATGGAGCCATCATCCCGACAAAATTTTATCGCTCTTATGTACCCGCCTGCTGAACCGCCAATTGTATAAATCAAGGATCCAGTCCGAGCCTTTTGATGCCCTTTATCTGAAAGAAAAAGAAGCACAGGTGGTACAACAATTCGGGATTGACCCGGCCAGCAGCCACTATCTCTGCTTTACCGGTGAAGCCAGCAATACCCTATATCAGACCCGCGACGAGCGGATTGATATTTTGTTTAAAGATGGCACGGTAACTGATATATCGAGGATAGACAATGCATTAATTAACCAAAACCTTTCCTCGCCGGTTAAAAAATTTTACATTTGTTTGTTAACTTAGTCGATAGACCATAGTCCATAGCCCATAGATCAGCCCCCAACTGTCATGGACCATGGACCAAACACCCCTCGCTATGCAATTTACCGCAACACAAATCGCCCTGATGATCAGTGGCAGGTTGGAAGGAAATGCCGCTGCAACGGTTGGATCTTTCGGCAAAATTGAAGAAGCCAAAGAGGGGCAGTTATCCTTCCTCGCCAATCCCAAATACGAAGACTATTTATACAGCACCAAAGCATCGGTGGTGATTATCAATGAGGCACTTGAATTAAAACAGCCGGTAGAAGCCACCCTGATCAGGGTGCCGGATGCCTACACGGCTTTTGC
>CBHRAM010000464.1:0-2539 GCA_966076165.1 uncultured Chitinophagaceae bacterium | reverse complement strand
GAGCCGAGTACAATGTATCTGCCGTAACAAAGATGGAATCCTTTCCCTGCTTGATCAGCAGGATCGGTTTTTCTGTGGCCAGTAGAATATCTTTCTTACGATCGGTCTTGATATTATTGGCGATCATATCAAAGCCCTGTGCGGTATCCTTTCCCCGATAGACTGCATTGCCCCTGAACTCGCTTAGTTTGGTAGAATCATCAAAAGCCATATCATCTGCCGTAAACGTATAGGTACTGTCGTCGATCACCGAACGTTTGAACAGCATCCCTTTTTTATTCTTCCGGTCAAAATAGCCTTCCCTGGTCTTGATCACTCTTTTTGAACTATCAGTGATCACAGTGGGAGAGGTGAAGGTGGCAATTTCGGTATTGGTATTATACTGCAAAGTATCTGTCACAATTTTATATTCCGGATCGATCAGCACTACTTTTCTTTTAAAAAGCACATCCTTGGTCTCGCCGTAATAATATCCCTCGGTACTGGTAAGCACTGTTTTTTTGTTTACCAGCTTACCCCCTTTCAGATAAGTGCCGATCTTGACGGTTGCGTCATATTCCAGTTCTTCTGTAGTTAAAGTCCCTTTGCCATCGGTAAGCCTTACTTTTTTCTTGAGGAATGCTTTTTTTTCTTTGCCCAGGTATTTGAGGTACTGTGCATAGGTGTGTACACTGTCGGCATCATTGATATGAACTTTACCAAATGCTTCAAGGGAATTGTCTACTTCATTCAAAATGGCGCTATCGGCATAGAACCATGTCTTTTCCTGTTTTACAATAACTTCTCCCACGAGTATGGTAAACCTGTGTGCAGAATCAACCGTAAGAAAACTCAGTTTATCAGAGTGATGGATCTCTAAAAGCTTTCCGGCCTGCTGAACGGTATCCGTAGGGTTACGTTGTGCCATAGCAGGCGAAAAGATCGCCACCAGGACAACAAAATATATAAACCTGAATAGCCGCATGAAATTATTTCTTGGTAGAATCCGTAACAGGCAAAGGTGCCAGTAACGGACCGGTCTTGTCTTTTTTACCAAACACAGAAATGTTTACATAGCGTTTGGGATGTACACGAAGATCGTCCATTAAAATATTCGCACTGCGAACGGTATTGGTAAGATTATCATAAAGTGCCTTATCGTTCATCAGCTTACCTAAGGAGCCTTCTTTGGAACCTACTTTCTCCAGAATACTGTTCAGATTGGTGATGGTGGTCTTCAGTTTATCTACGGTTCCGGAAATATCAGATTTGGCAAAATTATCGGTGGTCTTTTCTACATTGGTCAGCATCTTCGTAACCTTCTCATTATTATCCGACAGGTTCTTGGTAAAACTTGCCACATTATTCATCGATTGTGTGATGGCACCGGTTTGCTGGTTCATCATACTTTGGATAGAAGCGGAAGACACCACCAGGCTGGCCGTTACCTTATTGATATTGGCGATCACTTCCTGCAGGTTATTCTTGGTATTGGGGTCGAAGATGGAATTGATATTCTTTAATACACTGTCCAGTGAGTGTACGGTAGCTTTTAACTGGTCGCCAACAGGCCCGAGTTTATTCATTACATCGCCTAAAAGACCGGCTTTTGAAGCGGTAAGCACTGTATCACCTGATTTCAGGTATTGTTTACCGTCGCCCAGCTCGATCTGGATACTGGCAGCGCCCAATGGGTTGTCTTTGATGCTGGCCACAGAATTCACGGGGATATTATAATAATCCTTCAGTTTGATGCCCACTACAATTGAAGAAAGGTTCTTGTCGGAGTTCTCGATCTCAAATACAGAACCCACCTGATAACCGTTGATGTACACGGCATTGGATACCATGATGCCCTTGGTATCGGTATACTTGGCATAAATAAAATTACCGGTCTTAAAAAGGGTCTTTCCTCTCAAAAAATTAAACCCAAGTATCAATAAAGTGATGGCGATGGCGGTCAGAGCACCCACCTTCGTTTCGTTTGATATCTTCATAGGGCACAAATCTAAGGTTTCTTGCCGTGACGTTTACTTTCAGACCTCGATAAAATGATGAGTTATTTGCCTGTACCGGTACCCGATAATTGCTTCTCCAGCGAATATTTGTAGCGTTTGAGGGATCTCACCAGCACTTCGCAGATCTGTTGCTGGCCTTCCTGGCTATTCAGGTAATCTTCCTCTTCCGGGTTGGAGATAAAGCCGGTTTCAACCAGAACCGCCGGCATGGCCACGGCCTGTAATACCCAGATGCCCTTCTGTCTTTGCTTGGCTTCACGGCTGATACGGCCCACTTTCTGAAATTCTTCTTCAATGGTAAGGGCCAGGCTGGTACTGCGTGAGAAATATGACTGGGTCTTCATATTGATGATCATCATCTTGGCCGGGTCGCGGGGGTTGAAGTCTTTCAGTTCTTTGGCCGATACACTGTCCAGATAAAGGTCTTCGTTGGCACTGATGGCTTGTTTAGCGGCATTGCTTTTATCAACCCCGTAAATAAAGGTTTCGGTGCCCTTGGCAGGGTTGGGAGTGTACCAAACCCGGTAATCTTTTACTTTTAC
>CBHRAM010000463.1:0-2564 GCA_966076165.1 uncultured Chitinophagaceae bacterium | reverse complement strand
TGCCTTATTATCCGGTGGATTAACCACAGCAGGTATTGATAAAGCCAATAAGGGAAGCGGCGGCAGCAGTAACCAGATCTATATTGCGGTGAACCCGCTCATGATAGACACACAGGAATTTATTGATCAGGCTTTGAATGAAACCATTACGCAGATCAAATCTTCTGTTCCTGCGAAAGAAAATGGTGAAGTATTTTTTCCGGGCGAACAATCTGCAAAGACCCGCAGTGATAATGACAGGTTAGGTATTCCGGTTGATGATAAAGTGTGGGCCAAAGTGGTAGAACTTTCCAAATCTTCAACCTAAACTATTTTATGAAAGCGCTTTGTGTTGCATCTCCGAATCATCTTGTGATTGAGGAACGGCCCATGCCGGTAATACAATCCCCCAATGAGGTATTGATCAAAGTTAAAGCAGCCGGGATCTGTGGATCGGATGTACATATTTATCATGGCACATCTTCTGTGGCTACCTACCCAAGGGTGATCGGCCATGAGATCGTAGGTGAGATCGTTGAGACAGGAAATGAAGTAAAAGGTTTTGCCATTGGCGACCGTGTAATTATGGATCCGGTGATCAGTTGCGGAACCTGTTACCAATGCCGTATAGGCAGGCGTAATGTATGTGGAAAATTAAAAGTAAGATCCGTGCATGTGGATGGTGGTTACCAGGAATACATTGTGATACCGGAAGATAGTATTTATCAGATCCCTGAAAATCTTTCCTGGGAAGAAGCCGTGATGATCGAGCCCTTTACCATTGCAGAACAGGTTTGTTCGCGTGCAGAACTGACAAAAGATGATGTGGTATTTATTATGGGTGCAGGCCCGGTGGGTTTAAGTATCTTAAAAAGAGTGAAACTGGCAGGTGCCACCTGCTATATCTCAGATATTGTTGATATACGATTGGATTTTGCCAGACAATATGGTGCTGATCTTGCCATCAATGCCAAAAACCTTGATGTAAAAGAAGAGATCATGCGGCTTACCGAAGGCAATGGTGCCACGGTTGTGATCGATGCGGTTTGTTCCACTAAATCATTTGAGCAAACACTCAGCTATGTATGTTCTGCGGGGAGAGTGATCTCACTGGGTTTTAATAAAGAACCTTCTGCGATCAGCCAGCTGAGTATTACGGCCCGTGAGATAGATATAAGAGGCTCCCGTTTACACAATAATAAATTCCCGGTAGTGATCGAATATTTCAGATCGGGCACTTTGCAGGTGAGGGATATGATCACACACCGTTTTCATTTTCTGCAGATCCATGATGCGCTGAAAGTAATTGAGAACCCTGAGATTGAAAATGGGAAAGTGGTTCTGTCTTTTGACTAACACTTAGCGAAACCTCGTGTCTTTGCGTCTTAGCGGTTAAGGAAGCGTTTAACCGCGAAGACGCGAGGGCGCTATAGAACGCAAGGAATTTAGTTCAGGTCTATCTTCTTGAATCTGGGCTTAAAAATGATGACGTAGTCAATTCCTTAATCAATGATGACCTCACTCATAAAGAACCAGCCTGGTTTGCCTTTACCACCGTGCCAGAGCGGGAGTTTTTTAATGGGTTGCCCCTGTAATTTGATATAACGGATATCTGTTGGTTTAAAGGCCAGTGTATACAAGAATGCTGTTGTAGGTATGCTTTTTTTCAAGGGTTCTGTTACAAGGTTTTTCAACAGTTCCCAGTGTTGCTGGTCCTTACTACCCCAAACGGTTAATGAAACCGGCGGAAAAATATAAGCCCCGATATTATGCAAAGCATTCAGTTTTACTTCGGTCACTTTTTTTATAGCGCCGAGGTCAAATACAACAAGGGCATCGTTATTCATATAGCCCTGCCACTTGGTGCCGAAATCTGATTTATCACCCAAATCAAGATCGGTAAGTATTTTTTCTGATTGCTGGTTGTATTTGGGGTCAACAGGTTTCAGTAAAACTGTGTTTATAACCGGGAGGCCGGCTTTCAGATAAGTGCTTCGGGCCACTTCACTTGATATCCATCCCTTTTGATACGCTTTTACCTGCAACGAGGTATTGTTATGAATTATGATTGGGGCTTTATAAACAGGACTTACGCAACTGTCAACATCAACACCATCAATGGTATACCTGAGTTCCACCCCCTTGATCACATGCGCCAGTTCTATTTTACCTGAATCGTGAAAAAATCCTTCCGGTGTTTTGATCAGGGGTGCGTTCAATGCGATCACCATAGTATCTGCTCCCTGGAAACCTGTTTCGATTTTGATTTGCGGATTTTTTTGTTGAAGCGCCTGTACTTCCGGTAGTTTCATTTTACTGTCCCACACATACAGCTCTGTTATTTTTTTATTGGAGACCAGGATATTCAGTCCCTGCATACTGATCTGTGTTCCCGAAACAGACAGCGATTCAAGATGTTTCATGCCGGAAAGCAGCTGCATACTCTGGTCGGTAATATCAGAATAGTTCAGGTTCAGCCGGCGGAGATTCGGCAAACTGCTGATCCATTTTACCTGCTCATCATTCACCGGCATTTTAGCAAGGTTAAGATGAATGATCTGTTCTTTTAATGGCTCCAGTTCTTT
>CBHRAM010000462.1:0-2576 GCA_966076165.1 uncultured Chitinophagaceae bacterium | reverse complement strand
AAAGTAAAAAACTCTATAAAAAGCTACAAGGGGTTGCCGATGGCAACCCCTTGTTTACTACTTATACCAGTACTTATCTTTTTTTCAGTTCGTCTCTGATTTCCATCAGCAACTTCTCTTGTGGAGTAGGTTCGGGGGGAGCAGCAGGGGCTGCAGGTGCTTCTTCTTTTTTCCGGGTGAGGGCGTTGATCCCTTTTACCAGCAGGAAGATGCAGAAAGCAATGATGATAAATTCGATTATTGACTGAATGAAGAGACCATAAGATAATACAGGGGCTCCTGCTTCTTTTGCCTTGGCAAGGGATTCAAAACTACTTCCCTTACTATCATTGAGCAGGAAATACTTTTCCTTGAAATCTACCTTACCGGTCAGAATACCAAGAATCGGCATAAAGATGTTATCTACGAGTGCCGATACAATCTTACCGAATGCAGCACCAATGATCACACCGACCGCAAGATCAACCACATTCCCTTTGGTGGCAAAATCTCTGAACTCTTTGAAAAAACCCATATAACAAACTTTTTTAGGTGACACGAACAAATTGCAGGTCCAAGATAATACAATGATTTATATGAATGACTTAGCCAGGCTCCTGTGCTGAGCTAATAGTGAAATGCATTTAATCTTTTAACTCCGGGTACTTCATCTTCAATCCCAGCAGTGTATCCTTCAACGTTTTCGCCACTACGTATTCCTTATACCAGTTATCATCTGCCGGTACAATTATCCACGGCACTTCATTGCAATGCTCAAATATATCTTCATATGCTTTCCTGTACTTCTTCCAGAACTTCGCTTCTATCAGATCTCCCTTATTGTACTTCCACATTTTTTTGGGATTGGTGGTCCGCTCCTGCAGGCGCTCTGCCTGCTCCTCAGCCGATATATGCAGATAGAATTTCAGGATCGTCGTATTTCCATGCGCGGTCAGTAATCTCTCAAAATCATTGATTGCACTCATACGTTTCATAATCACTTTATCATTCACCCATTTATGCACCCGTTGCACCAATACCTCCTCATAATGAGAACGATTGAATACCATAATCATGCCTTTGGGTGGCGCATGCTGATGTACCCGCCATAAAAAATCATGATCCTGTTCCTGCTCAGTAGGCACCTTAAAAGCCTTTACATTTACTCCTTCCGGGTTCATTGTACTCATTACTGAACGGATAGCACCATCTTTTCCGCTGGCATCCATTCCCTGCAGCACAATGAGGATGGCATGTTTATGTTCAGCATAGAGCAGGTTCTGTAACTCATCCAGCTCTGCTCTTATCTGCTCGGTAAGGGCCTTGGTCTTGTCTTTGTCCAGTTTTTTGGGAGCTGTGGTATTAATATCTGCTAACTTAATCTTACTCATCTGCGTAGCATTTCTACTTAGTGTAACAAAATATAAACCGAAGTGTTTGAGATTCCAAATGGAATTTCATGCGGCGCTTGCCCAGGGCAAAACAGGGGGATCGGGAAGCGGCCGGCAGCCCGCTAAATTAAATTCAAAATGACACTCTTTTTTTTTCGCGATCTTTGTCATGCCATTCTAAAAAATAAAAAACGTGAGCCAACGAACATTAAACTGGGGGATCTTCCTCCTTTTATCCCTGACCTGGGGTAGCTCCTTCATTCTCATGAAATTGGGTATGGAGCGACTTTCGCCCTGGCAGGTAGCCAGCCTCCGCATGCTATGCGCAGGCATTTCCTTATCGCCTTTCTTTTTCCGTTTTATCCACAAGATACCGGTAAAGAAACTCCCCCTGATCTTCCTCTCTGGTCTATTAGGTAATTTCTTCCCCGCCTTTCTCTTCTGCATCGCGGAGATGCAGGTAGACAGCGGGCTGGCTGGTATCCTGAACGGGTTCACCCCGCTCATGACCTTAGTAACAGGGGCCCTGCTATTCAATAATGCGATCATCAAACGGCAGTTACTGGGCATTAGCGCAGGGCTGATCGGGGTGGTTTTATTATTTGCCTCCCAGGGAATCAGCACGAGTTATTGGTACTACGGTCTGTGGATCCTTGTAGCCACCGTTTGCTATGGTACGAATATCAACCTGGTACGCAGGCATCTGAAGGATTACTCATCAGTACAGGTAAGCGCTATTTCTTTGGGATTCTGTGGCATACTGGCTTTGCCGGTTTTGCTGTATACGAATTTCTTTGCATTACTCAGTGGCCCGGCCATTCCATGGACCTCTATCAGCGCCGCAGCTACACTGGGTATACTGGGTAGTGGGATTGCCACTGTATTGTTTTATTTCCTGATCAGCAAAACAGGGGCTATGTTCGCCAGTATGGTGACTTATGTATTGCCTATTGTGGCGCTGGGCTGGGGCTTCCTGGCAGGGGAGCACATTACGCTTTTACAGATCCTGAGCCTGGGCATCATCCTTGGTGGGGTATATCTTGTAAATAGAAAGTAGTAAAAAGTTTATGAAAAGGGGCATCCTTTAACGGAAATGAAAACCCGTTTTCAGATAAAAAAAGCGGGTGTTTCATTAGAAACACCCGCTTTTAAATATCGTCTGACAACCTGTTAGATCGCCATAATTTCTTTCTCTTTCTGTACACA
>CBHRAM010000461.1:0-2586 GCA_966076165.1 uncultured Chitinophagaceae bacterium | reverse complement strand
CTGGCAACCATTATCTGTTTATTGGCAGTGCCGGCAATTATGGCGCAGCAGGAATGGGATGACCATGACCGCAGCCAGAAAGTATTGCCACGCGACCTTGCCAAAGATTATCTGGAAAGCTGTGCACCGAATGCGATCCTCTTTACTTATGGTGATAATGACACCTATCCATTATGGTATGCACAGGAAGTAGAAGGCATCCGTCCGGATATCCGTGTGATCAATTTCAGTTTATTGGGTATCGACTGGTATATCAATGAACTTCGTTATAAAGTAAACCAGAGCGATCCGATTGATGTGATCTGGACGCCATCACAGATAGAAGGCGGTAAACGTGATTATATCTTATATCGCCCGCAGGAAAATATTCCGCAGGACAGGTATTACGACCTGTACGACATGATGAAAAATTATGTAGGCAGTGATGATGCCGATAAAGTGGATAATACCCGTGGCGGAGATCCATTGAATACTTATCCGGTGAAAAGGGTATCTGTTCCGGTTGACCAGGCATTGGTATTGAAGAACGGAACCGTAAATGCAAAAGACAGTGTGGTAAGTGAACTCCGTTTTGAGATCCCGAAAGGAGCATTGGTGAAGAATGACCTGGCGCTGTTGAACATTATTGCAGCAAACAAATGGAACAGGCCTATCTACTTTACCAATCCAAGTGCCGACCTCGGCTTTGATAAATATATCCGCAGGGATGGTCTGAGTTTCCGCCTGATACCGGTTGAGAACAGCCGTGTGAACGACGACTACATGATGGATAAAGTGATGAATAAATTCGGCTTCGGAAATGCGAATGTGAAAGGCGTTTATTTTGATGAAGAGAACCGCCGTCACCTGAACAGTATCCGTACCGCTTATGCAGAACTGGCTGTTGACCTTGCTTCGAAAGGCCGTAAAGAAGATGCCCGTAAAGTATTGGAGAAAGCAGATAAGATGCTTAATCAGGGTAATTTTGATTATGGTATGACAAGCCGTGCCAACCAGCACAACCGTAACTCACTGTTATTCCTCGAAGCATGCTATATGGCGGATGATAAAGCCCTGGCTGAAAAAGTGGCCGCTTCTGTGAAAAAAGATATGGAGCAGCAAATGAATTATTACAATTCATTAGGTGGTGAGAAAGGAGAGAATATGTCGGAAGAAAGACGCATGACCGATAATTACCTGAAAGGTCTTGAGCAGATGCAGACCATTTATAATCCACGTATCCAGATACCTGGTAAAATGATGGCACCTGCCGATTCGGGAGCAGCGGGAAAAGACGGTGGTAAGAAAAAATAGATTTCCATAAGTACTCAGCATATAACAGCCGGGTACTGCCCGGCTGTTTCTTTTGAGGTATGACAACCTTTCAGTTATCTGTCTGTTATCAATAATCAGCACGTTTATTGCATAATTCTTTTTTGTAGTTTACAGTTATGATCGGACACCGGTTTACTCATTTCGACCCCAATGCAGATGGTAAGAGCAAATTTGAACAACTGCTCGACCTGTTTATGCAATTACTCACCTATACCAACGGTGATGCGGGCGAAGCCTTGCAATGGCTGAATGAACTGGACCGCCAATACCAACTCACCAATGATGAATATGGTATGGGTGATTTTATTGACGACCTGAAGCAGAATGGCTACATGCAGGAGAACCCGCAGGACGGAACTTTTTCGATAACCGGAAAATCTGAACAGACCATCCGTAAAAAAAGCCTCGAAGAGATCTTCGGTAAACTGAAAAAAACAAAGCAGGGCAATCACCAGACATTCAAACCGGGGCAGGGTGATGAAGTGAATCCGGATACCCGGCCTTTTCAGTTTGGGGATATGCTGGAGCAGATAGATTTTACAGAAAGTATCCGCAATGCACAGATCAATCACGGCATAGATAGTTTTTCGATGCAGGAAGATGACCTGCAGATCAGGGAAAGTGATTTTAAAACACAGACTTCAACCGTGCTGATGATCGATATTTCGCATTCGATGATCTTATATGGAGAAGACAGGATCACACCCGCTAAAAAAGTAGCGATGGCATTGAGTGAACTGATCACCACCAAATATCCGAAAGACACGATCGATATTGTGGTGTTTGGGAATGATGCCTGGAGTATTGAGATCAAAGACCTTCCTTATTTGCAGGTGGGCCCTTATCATACCAATACCGTAGCCGGCCTGGAACTGGCCATGGATATTTTAAGAAGAAGAAAAAATCCGAACAAACAGATCTTCATGATCACCGATGGAAAGCCTACCTGTTTAAAGATCGGAAAGAAATATTATAAGAACAGTTTTGGACTCGACAGAAAAGTAGTGAACCGTTGTATCAATCTTGCGGCACAATGTAAGAAGCTGAAGATCCCCATTACTACTTTCATGATCGCATCGGATCCTTACCTGCAGAAATTTGTGCAGGAGTTTACAGAGATGAATAATGGAAAAGCCTTTTTTGCATCACTGGATAAACTGGGCGCATTTATCTTTAAAGATTTTGAAAGCGGGAAGCGGAAAACGGTGTATTAGGGTAAGTAGTGAGTAGTCAGTTGTGAGATTTTTTTCACTCACAATTCACTACTCACTA
>CBHRAM010000460.1:0-2614 GCA_966076165.1 uncultured Chitinophagaceae bacterium | reverse complement strand
ACAGGGGGTAAAAACCGTACAGTTGAGCGTAAAAGATAATGGCAACGGCATCCCCCAAAAAGTATTGGACAAGATCTTTCAACCTTTCTTCACCACCAAACCAACCGGACAGGGAACCGGATTAGGATTGAGTTTGAGTTATGATATTGTGAAAGCGCATGGTGGAGAATTGAAAGTAGCAACCAAAGAAAAAGAAGGATCCACATTTATTATTCAACTGCCGGTATAAATCTGATTGCGCATGAAAATCATTAAGATAGTTCTCCTGCTCTGCCTGCCTGTTTTTGTAATGGCACAAAACAAAAAACCGGACAGTGTTATAGTAAAACAGGCTATGACCCATCCATCGGAGCCGGATATTTATTTGATTACTGCCGATACTGCTATTAACATAGCACTCAAACCCAATTATTGGCGCATACTGGGCGATAAAGAAGGTAGGCTATCTTTTGAACAGGTAAATTCAGCTGCATTTCATGATCGGTTCTACCAGTACGATTCTGCAAAAGCCATAGACTATTCCATTCATACCATCTGGTACAAATACCATCTTAAAAACAACCTATCTCATACGGTAAGTTTGTGTGTTTATGGAGATGCCGAGTACAACGACCAGTATTATTTGGATAGCGCCGGCAAATGGAAACATCAAAAAAACGGATGGCGTGTTCCTTATAGTGAGCGGGATGGATTACAAAGAATCGGGCATATGCCTGTTATTATAGAGGCCGGTAAAGAACTGATACTTTATGAAAGAAGAAATTATACCTGGCGGGTAAAGGATCAAATGGAAGCGCATATTGACTTCACTGAAACGCTTATTAAAAAAAGATATATTGATGACAACAGTTTTTTTAACGAAGCGTTGATCAGCGGGTTCTTATTCGGCTTATGTCTGATCACCTGTTTGATCAATATCATGTTTTACCGGGTAATCAAAGAAATCGAATCTCTCTATTATGCGCTTTTTATAATTTCAGTTGGGGGAACTTTTTTTAATTCTCAATTATTTAATGGGCTATTTAAAGAATACCCATTGTTGAATAATTGTATAAGTAACATTACTCTTTCGGCCTGGTTTTTCTTTCTCATGCAATTTATTCGTACTTTTTTCAGAACGAAGCAGTATTTCCCTCGTTGGGATAAACTACTGATATGTGTCAATATCATCACACTGTTTACTTGGTATCTCACATATGTTGTGAATAACCAACCTTTGGAGAAGTTTCAGATATTTTCAAATTCTGTAAGCTCCATTCCTTACCTGTTTATGGATTTTATTTTTATCACCTTACTCCTGTTTATGCGTAAAAGAAACAGGCAGGTTAATACCATCATTATTGCTGCGGTTCCTATCTTTATTATCTGGGGGCCGGTTTATACAATCACTCAGTTTTTTTCAATTAAAGATCTCCTTTTCCATACACATACCATACTTCCTGCATGGTTAAACTGGATATGGCAAAGTACCACACTGGTAACACTCCTGGGTTTACTTTGGCTGATCATTATCTTCTCAACATTATTGTTCAGACGTTACAGTAAATTACTGAAAGATCTTGCAGATGAAGCGTATGCCAAAGAAAGAATTGCTAAGGAAAAAGAGATAGAGAAGAATATACTGATCGCAGAAAAGAATGCAGAGTTGGAAGAGAAAGTGATTACCCGCACACAGCAATTGGAACATACCATGGAAACCATGAGAGCCACACAAAAACAATTGATCGAATCGGAGAAAATGGCATCATTGGGAGAGCTAACGGCAGGTATTGCTCACGAAATTCAAAACCCGTTAAACTTCGTTAATAATTTCTCGGAAGTGAATACTGAATTAATAGGTGAGATGGAGCAGGAGATCGATAAGGGCAACCTGACCGAGGTAAAAGCCATTGCCAAAGATATCAAAGAGAATGAACAGAAAATAAACCACCACGGCAAACGTGCAGATGCCATTGTAAAAGGCATGCTGCAGCACAGCCGAAGCAGCAGCGGCGTAAAAGAACCAACAGATATTAATGCATTAGCTGATGAGTATTTACGGCTGGCTTATCATGGATTACGTGCGAAGGATAAATCATTCAATGCAACACTGATCACAGATTTTGATGATTCGGTAGGAATGATTGATATGGTACCACAGGATATGGGAAGAGTGATCCTGAATCTGATCAATAATGCCTTTTATGCAGTAGATGAAAAGAAGAAACAATCAGACGATGCTTATGAGCCAACGGTAACTATCACCTCCAAAAATATCGTCCCCCTCCCAGGGGGACCACAGGGGGTAAAAACCGTACAGTTGAGCGTAAAAGATAATGGCAACGGCATCCCCAAAAAAGTATTGGACAAGATCTTCCAACCCTTCTTCACCACCAAACCAACCGGACAGGGAACCGGATTGGGATTGAGTTTGAGTTATGATATTGTGAAAGCGCATGGTGGAGAATTGAAAGTGGAAACAGAAGAAGGAAGTGGAACTAAGTTTATCATTCAACTACCTTTTAAATTCAATGAATAATGAAAAAGTTGATTAGCCTGTTCCTTATTGGGTCTTTCGCACAATCCTGCTTTGCACAGGGCTCTCAGCAAGCCATCATCGACAGCCTGAAGCAGG
>CBHRAM010000459.1:0-2616 GCA_966076165.1 uncultured Chitinophagaceae bacterium | reverse complement strand
TGTTTAATCCTTCCCGGCAATCAGCAGGATAAAGTTTTTGATTATCTCCCTTAATCGTTCGTACTTCGTATTTCTAAACTCCTACCTGCACATGGCTTTTAACTTTACAACCTTCCGGACACGTGCATTAACAGCCATCGTTTTTGTATTGGTGATGTTAACCGGCCTGCTGTGGGACCAATGGAGTTTTCTGGTTTTATTTTCTTTCATTCATTTTGGCTGCTGGTTCGAATACCAGAAACTGGTTGGATTAATTGATGCTGATTATAAAGAGATCAATCCATCGCATCAATATGGGATCATGCTTGCGGGATGGGGTTATATGTTGTGGATGACAGACAACAATTATCTTTTGGGAACGATCAGCCTCAGCACTATTGGCTGGTGGATCTTTGCCGTTAGCTTTATTGCTTTTATTGTAGGTGATTTTCTTTTCGGAAAAAAGACCAACCCGCGTTTATGGGCGCATTCTTTTATGGGTTTTCTGTATATCTCTATCAGCTGGGGATTGATGATGCGTTTATATACCAATCTTCACCAAACTATTTTTACCGGAGCCAACTGGTTATTGCCGGTAATACTGATCGCTTCTATCTGGATCAATGATACGATGGCTTATCTGGTGGGATCTTTTATCGGTAAAACACCCTTATCACCTATCTCACCTAAAAAAACATGGGAAGGCACTATTGGCGGAGCGGTATTGGCGGTGTTGGTGGTGGTCTTGGTGGGCTATTATGTATTGCATTTTCCCATCAAGCCACTCTTGCTGATCTCATTAACAGCAGCCATCGCCGGCACGTTAGGAGATCTATTTGAAAGTAAACTCAAACGTCTGGCCAATGTAAAAGACAGTGGCAATATTATGCCGGGCCATGGTGGTTTTCTGGACAGGTTTGATTCCCTGCTGTTAGCAACTACCGTACTCTGGCTGGTCCTGTACTTCGCGTACTAAAATTGCGCCTTTGCGCCTCTGCGTGAAACATTTCCCTTAAATCAGGGTATCACTTTCTCAACATTCCGTTTTACATTTGCTGTTCAAATCATTCCCATGACCATTCACAGAGAAGGATATAAGACCATTGCCATTACCGCATTGTTATTCGGTTTGTTCAATGTGGTTTCTTTTACATTTTTAAGTGCCTCATTACCCTGGCTGGCCCTTGTATTATTTGTGATCACATTGGGGCTGTTCCTGTTCATCATTTCTTTCTTCCGGATCCCCAACCGGCAGCTTACGATCAATGATAACCAGATCATTTGTCCTGCAGATGGTAAAGTAGTGGTGATCGAAGAAGTGACGGAGGTAGAATACTTTAAAGACAAACGTATCCAAGTGAGTATTTTCATGAGTCCGGCTAACGTTCACGTTAACCGCAACCCCATGAGTGGCGAAGTGGTGTACAACCAATACCATAAAGGCAAGTACCTGGTAGCCTGGCACCCAAAATCTTCTACCGAAAATGAAAGATGGAGCGTGGTAACCCGCAACGCACATGGAGAGATCTTATACAAACAGATAGCAGGTGCTTTGGCCAAAAGGATCTGTAATTATACCAAAGTAGGCGAAAAAGTGAACCAGTGCGACGAGTACGGATTCATCAAATTTGGCAGCCGGGTAGATGTACTGTTACCCCTGAATGCCAAGGTAAACGTAACCCTGAACCAGGTGGTAAAAGGCGGGGTGACCGTATTGGCCAGCTGGTAAAACCCGCCACCGGTCATATTTTAACAGATCCGGGCATGGAAAACGCAGGAATTATCCTATTTTAGTAGGGAACAAACAACAAAAAATACCGAGTATGAAAAAAGTATTCCTCTTAGCTACGGCTGCCTTCCTGTTTACAGGTTTTGCATTTGCTCATGGTGATGGTAAGAAATGCGGAAAAGGCAAAGATTGCTGTAAAGACAGCAAAGAATGTAAAATGAATTGCAAAGACGAAAAGAAAGATGCGAAAGCTGAAACAAAAACAACAGCAAAAGCAGGCGCTAAAAAAGCGTAATTCTTTTTGAGAAGAAATATAAGCCCCGCATTTGCGGGGTTTTTTTATGCAACAACGTCATTTCGACCCCGAAGAATGAGGGGAGAAATAACAATCTCTTATAAAATATTCTCGAGTTCTTTTAAATGATACACCACATAAGTAGCCTGTACCGTAGGTTCTACATTGAGGTGGTTCACAAAAATGGTATCCAGTCCTGCATTGATCCCGCCCTGTATATCGGCATCCAGATTATCGCCGATCATGATACTTTCTTCTGGTGAAGCACCGGCTTTACTCATAGCGTAATCAAAGATCTCCTTATTGGGTTTGAGGCTGCCGCTGGCTTCTGAAGTGATCACCTGGTCAAAGAAAGGGTCAATCTTTGCGTTTTGAATTTTACCATACTGCACTTTTTCAAAACCGTTAGTTACCAGGTGCATTGTATAATTCTTATCCTTCAGGTATTGCAGGATCTCAACCGTATAGGGGAAAAGGGTTTTTCTCGTAGGCAGCAGGTCCAGGAACTGAACACCCAGGTCTCTCGCAAGAGGTTCATCGGCCAGTTTAAAATCTAGAAGGGCCAGCCACATACGTTTCCATCTCAGTTCATCCTGTTTGATAAAACCTTTGG
>CBHRAM010000458.1:0-2626 GCA_966076165.1 uncultured Chitinophagaceae bacterium | reverse complement strand
ATGCTGATGAGCATCGGATATTTTTTATTCGGATCCATATGTGCAGGCCAGGTTACCATGGCAGGAAGATCATATAATCCATCATCACTTTTGATACGGATCAATTCTGTTTTGGCCAGATCGTAATTATCGATCTCCGGGGATTTCATATCACCCAGCTCTTTCACAATTTTACCTTTATTATCCACCAAACTCATTTTGGTGGGTGTATTGGCATTGCTGTAAGAAGTAACAAAATATTTTGCGTTGGGAGAGAGATTGGTCTGTGCGTGATTATAATCACCAAATGTTAAACGGGTCAATGCGGAACCGTTGAATTTAACACTATACAGATCTGTTCTCGCTGTATTCTCACGACTGCGGCCGGTAAAATAAACGGTCTCATTCTTCTCATCAATAAAACGGATATTGGTTACGGTGAATTTTCCGGTTGTGATGGCGTTTTTGAAAGTGCCATCCATATTATACATATAGAGATGGTTCCAACCTGTTTTATCACTTTGGATGATCACACCCTTACCGCTTGCCAAAAAGTTTAAACGGCCACCTACACGGTCTTCCAGGTCGATCCATGTTTTTTGATTTTCAACATACCATTCTTTCTTGCTTCCGTTGGTTCTGTTTACTTCATAGATCTTCAATGTATTCTGATCGCGGTTCATCCAGTACACCATTAACTGGTGCGTAAGCGGATGCCAGGTGGGCCAGCCAAAATACTGGTCGTCTTTCTCATTAAAATCTGCCCAGGTGGTAGTGCCCCCATCAGGGTTTACCAGACCAATTTTTACTTCCGGATTTTTATCGCCCGGTAGAGGATAGCGGGTCTGTTCAATATATCCATGCTGCCCCTCGCTTACATAGATCGGGAACATGGGAACCATGCTTTCATCAAAATGCATGTAAGCAATCTGTTTGCTGTCGGGACTCCACCAGAATGCCCTGTAGCGGGTGGCTCGTCCGAAGATCTCTTCATAATATACCCAGCTGGCGTAACCGTTTAAGGTTGTGAATGTGCCATCTGTAGTTAACTGGGTTTCTTTGTTGGTTGTGAGATTGTATGTGTAGAGATTGTTGTTCTTTGTATACCCAACATAGTTACTGTCGGGGGAGAAAGTCGGGTTCTTTTCTTCATCCTTATCGTTAGTCAAACGTTTCTCAGCACCGTTGTTGCGGTAGTAGAGATCATTATCACGAACTGTTACAGATTTGCCTGTAGTTGACTCAGCACCGCCGAATCCACCTCTTCCGCCACCACCGCGGCCTCCACCAAATCCGCCACCGGTACCTCCTTCTTTGGTTTCTGTAAATGTGCCGGCTTTGATATCGAGTATATAATTCTTAGCCGTAGAATCCGGATGGATTTTCTGGTTGATGATCACATGCTCATCATCGATCCATTTAACTACGGAAGGCATTGCGTTATAAAAATTCTTTGGGAGTTTGTTGGCCAGCAGGTCGTTATTGTCAAACTGTTTTTTCTGTGACTGAACGGAGCTGATCGTTGCAGAAGCAAGCAACAGGAGCAGCCATCGGGAGGTTCTCATGCGTTTAGTTTTAGGGTAGTGAAGATAAGGAACTGGGGGTGAAATACCGATGGGGAGAGTATATTTTACACGAATACGTTGAGTACCGATGTTATTCGGTGAACAGAGCATTTTATGCACGCAGAGTCGCAAAGGCGCAGCTAAATAAACTGCGCCTCTGCGTGAAAAATTTTTAAATCACCACATTGATCATCTTCCCCTTCACAAAAATGATCTTCTTAGGCGCTTTGCCTTCGAGCCATTTTTGTACCACTTCATTTGAGAGTACAAGCGGTTCCACTTCGGCCTGGTTTATATCCAGCGGCAGAGTCAAATTGGTACGCACTTTCCCATTGATACTTACCGGGTATTCCTTAGATGATTCAATTACATACTTCTCTTCAAATTTGGGATAGCTGGCATCCAGAACCGAACCGCTGTTACCCAACGCGCCCCAAAGCTCTTCACTGATATGTGGCGCATACGGAGTGAGCATAATTAGCAATGCTTCCAGCACTTCTCGTTTATTGCATTTGAGATCGGCCAGTTCATTTACACAGATCATGAATCCACTTACGGCTGTATTGAAACTGTATCGCTCGGTATCGTCTTCAATTTTTTTGATGCAGCGATGCAATACTTTCAGTTCTTCTGCAGTGGCTTTTTCTTCATTCCATACTTTCCCTTTCAGTTCATCAAAGAATAAGCGCCAGAGTTTTTTGAGGAACCGGTGTACGCCTTCAATGCCCTTGGTATCCCAGGGTTTGCTCTGGTCTACCGGGCCAAGGAACATTTCGTACATACGGAAAGTATCGGCGCCGAATTTATTGACCAGTTCATCCGGGTTAACGGTATTGAATTTGGATTTGGACATTTTTTCAACCTCAGAACCGCAGATATATTTACCACCATCTAAAATAAATTCGGCATTTGCATATTCTCCATTTCTCCATTTCTTAAACGCTTCTATATCGAGATCAACCCCATCAACAAAATTTACATCCACCCTGATCGGATCTGTTTCTTCTACTTTATAAGCAGACCCATCCAATAATCCATGAGAAACAAATTTATTGGTGCCCTTCAAACGATACACAAACCTT
>CBHRAM010000457.1:0-2632 GCA_966076165.1 uncultured Chitinophagaceae bacterium | reverse complement strand
TGACGGGAGTAAGACAAAAAAATAAAAACCACTTACTTAATAAAGAGGGCCATACTTTCCGGTTTGGCCCTCTTTTATTGTGGAATAGTTTCTTAAAAGATATTTTAAAACACAACAATTAGTCTGGAGTTCGTTAGTCAAAAGGAAGAATAAAATCATTTTAGGCCTTTAGAACTGTCTGGTTTTTATAGGATATAAAAAGATCATCATGAAAACAGAAATACAAAAAAAATTGGGGAGCCGCTATTGAGCTTACAGCAGATGACCTTCGTGTAATAGAAGAAGCTGCTGCCAGGATCACCGTACAGGGAGAAAGATATCCCGCCAATCTGCAAAAAACAGTGAACCGTTAGCAATCCAGGATTGTAAAACCGGGTTGGCGACTTAGTGCGCAGAGCCGTTTCCTGACAATCGTCATTTTTTATCCGGGTAAGTTGTCTGATCTTAACACTTGTTTTTTCAACTACAAACAATGAAAACGACAGATCAGCACCTTACCCTTATCCGCCTTATAGCCAGGATACTGGGTATTGCCTTTGCTTTGTTCATCGGCCTTTTTGCTATGGATGTTTTTACTGAGCACGAAAGTCTTGGCAAGACAATACTCGCCCTGGGTATGCACCTGGTTCCTGTTTTGGTATTACTGTTGGTTGCTTTTCTTTCATGGCGTAGGGAATGGATCGGAGGAGTGGCTTATACATTACTTGGGGTTGCCTATATCGTTGCCGGAAAAGGAAAAATGGATTGGACGGCTTATACATTGATCGCCGGGCCACTTTTTATTTTGGGGTTACTGTTCTCTTTTATTTGGGTTGCTAAGAAACAATAGTCCTGTTACATACAATAAATCCCCTTGGCGTCCATTGCGGTTCGCTAAAAGAGGGCCAAAAGAAAAAGAGCGGCGTTCAAACCCATTATTTCTTATAAAATTTGATCAGTCCCATGATCGAGACCAGCGCCCATGATGCTTCCAGAATTATGAACGGGATATATTGCAAGAGGACAGAAGCATAACAAGCAATGGCTGCACCTGTTATATTGAGTATTTCGTACCAGGGTTTATTTTTGGGCAGCTGATTGAATAAGTTCAGAAAGAACGCTGATAGCAGGATACTTACACCCAGGGTTCCTATCCAGTCTGTATATGTCATAACTAAAATATTATCGGGCGATCAGATTTTCATACAAACAATTCACTGTTTTTCTGATCACGGTATTAAAACCATCCGTATAGCCCGGGTTACAACCATTGCTGATCACGACTATCCCAAATTTTTCTTCCGGTTGAAAAAACATCGCACTGTTTAAACCATAAGCAGAGCCTGTGTGTCCTGTCATGGTTTTACCAGCAATCAGTTTATCACTTTTCAGGATCGCCAATCCATAATTTTCTGTATCGGATAACGGTGTCTGCATTTGCCTCGCACTCTTTTTTGAAATAATCCTTTTGCCGTTGTATTTGCCCAACCGGCTATGCATGATCATATATTTTGCAAGATCAGTAGCAGAGATCTTCATTCCACCGGTTGGTGAAAAGATGGGGGTGCTGTATCCCAACACATAATTAGCTATCTCTTCCCTGCGTGGTGCATAGGCGGCTGGCGATGCGATGAATTTTGCCGAATCTGTATTGTATTCATAGATCGTGGCAAAACGTGACCTGTCCAGTGAATCAACACAATAACCCGCATATAAGTTAAGCGGATCCAGGATATGGTGTTTTACATATTGATCAAACCGTTCGCCGGATATTTTTTCTATGATCGTTCCCGTCATATTGTAATTCAGGTTGCAGTACATATAGCCGTTACCGGGCTCATAATCGTTATAGCATTTTGCCCAGTTAGGATTTTTTGCGGGGTTGATCGCATCCAATGTAAAATAGCCCTGGCTGTCATTAATAGACGACCTGTGCGACAAGACCATTCTCAACGTGATCACTGTTTCCGGGTATTTCGGGTTTCTTACCATAAAACCCACCAGCTTGCTTATATCATCTTCCAATGAGATCTTTTTGGCTTCTGCCAGCTGCATAATAGAAGTAGCAGAGAAAGATTTGGAGATGGATGCGATCCTGAAAATACAATCATCTGTAAGGGGTGTATTACTTTCCTTATCCTTCAACCCGAAAGAATGGGTATAGATGATCTTATTGTTCTTAACAACGGCTACCGATAAGCCCATCACCTGTGTTTGTTCCATGATCGCCCGTATACCTGCTTCCGCTTTTTCAGGCTGCGCATGTAAAGACGAACAGACCATTGTGGAAACCAGACAGGTAAACAGGAACGATAAAACGGTTTGCTTTTTCATAACGGGTATTAATAAATCAGAAAGCTATTTAAAAGAAGGGAAATGGCCAACCGGATCATTTGTTTTTTGCGTTAGCGTTTCAATAACATCATCAGGGAACCGATCAGGGTTAAAAAGATGACCAGCTTGCGGTATTGCTCATCCCTGATCCTGCCAACAATTTTTAACCCTGACCAGAAGCCCAATGCCAGAGTAGGTACGAGTATCAGGTCTGTCTGCAGGCTTTGCTGTGTAATATTATGCCAATAGAAAACCTGGAATGGAAATTTAAAGAGGTTGATAAACATAAAGATCCAGGCAGCCGTACCAATAAAATTAT
>CBHRAM010000456.1:0-2650 GCA_966076165.1 uncultured Chitinophagaceae bacterium | reverse complement strand
GGAACATTCAATGCCATTACCGATGTGCCCGGTGTAAAAGTGGGCCATACCACTTTCATCAAAGGAGAAACAGTACGCACCGGTGCAACGGCTATCCTGCCGTTTGACGGAAATATTTTTCAGCATAAAGTACCCGCAGGCATTTTTGTAGGCAATGGTTTTGGTAAGCTTGCCGGTACCACACAGGTAATGGAACTGGGCAATATTGAATCCCCCATTATCCTTACCAATACATTGAATGTGGCCACGGCCATGGAAGCTGTGATCGAGCATACTTTGCAGCAAAAAGGAAATGAACAGGTAATGTCTGTGAATGCTGTGGTGGGAGAGACCAATGATGGTTTTCTGAATGATATACGTGGAAGACATGTACAGAAACAAGATGTAACCAACGCGATCAAACAGGCACATGCCGGTGCTGTGGAAGAAGGCTGTGTGGGTGCGGGCACCGGAACCGTTTGTTTTAATTTTAAAGGAGGGATCGGAACCGCTTCGCGAAAATTGCCCGCTTCATTAGGTGGCTATACGATCGGTGTATTGGTACAAACCAATTTTGGTGGTGTGATGCAGATAGACGGTGTGCCGGTGGGTGAGGAACTGAATACTTATTATTTAAGTGATCAACTGAATAAAAAAGAAGACGGTTCCTGCATGATCGTGGTAGCCACCGATGCTCCGCTCGATAGTCGAAACCTTTCGCGACTGGCCAAGCGTGCTTTTATGGGTTTGGCGAAAACCGGTGGTATTGCGCATAACGGAAGCGGCGACTATGTGATCGCATTTTCTACCGACAGCACTTTGCGGATTGAACATTCTGCCAGAGAAAAAAAACAAACGGTGAGTACCCTGTCGAATGATGCGGTATCACCGGTATTTATGGCGGCAATCGAAGCTACGGAAGAAGCCATTGTCAATTCTTTATTTGCCGCAACAACTACAGGCGGCTTTGGTGGACATGTGTCGCCTGCCTTACCTAAAGAAAAAGTAATTGAGATACTGAAAAAATATAACCGGATCCATTTATGAGCAACCCCATTTGTTTTTATAAAGATCATTTCCTCCCGCTCAATGAAGCGGGTTTTCCTGTAACAGATCTAGGTGTGCAGAGAGGGTATGGTATTTTTGATTTTTTGCGTGTAACAGAAAACAAACCCTTGTTTATTGATGATCATCTCGATCGTTTTTATCATTCGGCAAAGGAAATGCGGCTGCCCTTGCCTTATGAGAAAGCTGTGTTGAAAGAACATATACAAAAACTGATCGCACAAAATGATCTGCCGCATTCAGGCATCCGCATACTGCTTTCCGGCGGTACTTCACCTGATGGATATAAGATTATAGAACCCAACCTCGTGATGATACAACAACCCATCACACCACCGGCAGATGCAATAGATAAAAAAGGATATAAACTGGTTACCTACGCGCACCAGCGGCAGATGCCGCATGTAAAAACAACCGATTACCTGATGGCCATCTGGTTGCAGCCATGGGTAAAACAACAGGGAGGCGATGATGTGCTGTATCATCAAAACGGGATCGTAAGCGAATGCCCCAGGTCCAATTTTTTTATTGTCACAAAATCAGGCACCGTAGTTACACCGGGCAGAAATATTTTAGCAGGTATTACACGCAAACAGTTGTTAGCTATTGCGGCGGCACATGGCATAACGATAGAAGTCAAAGACATTTCACTCGATGATCTTTGGAATGCAAGCGAAGCATTTATTACCAGCTCTACCAAACGATTGATACCGGTACATACCATTGATGATCTTCAGCTGGGCCCTTTTCAGGAAGATTCTGTAACAGCTGAACTGTACCGCATTTTCCTGCAAAAAGAAAAACAGACCATTCATAACGCATAGTGCCGTATTTATCCTAAAACACTTGTTGCAGTAAGGGTCAGCAAATACATTTGTATCGTATAAGAAGGATGACAATTAATCATTGTTGTCCTTCTCATTTTTAACGATATCCTGCAATCCTTTTTTATGGATGTAAAAACAATGCCGGCTGTTCTGATGTCGCTGCTGTCAATTGCCACACTGCTGGTAGTTCTGCGCGGACTGCAACTGTCTTTACGAAAGACAGGTTGGGAGCCAATCAAACAAAAAAATATATTTTACAAAACAGTTCTCATCATCCTGTTATGGGTAGGCGCTGTAGGCCTGCTTGCATGGAATGGGTTCTTTTCGGATTTTTCTAAAATGCCGCCAAGGCCCGCATTGGCTGTATTATTGCCCTTGCCTTTTGTGATTGCGGTGGCACTTTCGAAAAAAGGCTCGCAATGGATAAAAGCGATACCACCACATTGGCTGGTGGGGATGCAATCCTTCAGAATAATTGTGGAGATATTATTATGGCGTGCATTCCTGCTAAACCTCCTGCCCATTCAAATGACATTTGAAGGAAATAATTTCGACGGGTTAAGTGGGGTTCTGGCTATTCCTTTTGCGTTGATCCTGCGAAAAAAATGGTCTTCTTTTTTTTCACTGGTGTATAATATCATTGGCATCGCCTTATTACTGAATATCCTGGTGATTGCGGTTTTGTCTATGCCTACACCCTTACGCTATTTTATGAACGAACCACCCAATACGCTGGTTGGGGAGTTCCCTTTTATTTACCTGCCTGCGGTATTGGTAGT
>CBHRAM010000455.1:0-2651 GCA_966076165.1 uncultured Chitinophagaceae bacterium | reverse complement strand
GCAGGGTTCAATATTCTGTTGACTGAATACGGCAACCTTTATTCGAACGATTTTTTTCTGCCAACCGGCGACCTGCGCGACGAATGGGCCTCAGCTAAAAGGGCACAGGTGATCGTGGTAACCAAATGCCCGTATGACCTATCCGCAGAAGCGAAGCAAAAGATCATACGCAGCCTCAAACCCGATGCTGCACAAAAAGTATTCTTTACCACCATTGAATACGGAACGCCCTATCATATCATCAACCGGAAGGATGAATGGCTGTTAACACCGCGCGATGAAGTATTACTGGTTTGTGGTATCGCCAATCCCAAACCCCTGAAGGAATACCTTCATGAGAAGACACATACCTATTACCAACAGGATTATTCAGACCATCATATCTTTTCGATTGATGACCTGCATGAGATCGTTGAAAAATTTGAGCATATACATGCAAAAGACAAACTGATCCTGACAACAGAAAAAGATGCCGTAAGGCTCATTAAATTTTCAGAACAACTTGCCTCATTACCCATGTATGTTTTACCCATACAACACTATTTTTTATTCGACGAAGGTGAACAGTTCAACGACCTGGTAAGAGATTTTATCAGGAACTTTCGTTTCAATCCAGCAACATGAGCAAGAAAAAAACAAAACAGAAATCAAAGCCTAAATCAAAAATAACTGCGCAAGCCACACTAAAAGGTAAACTCGAAGTTACCCGCTCCGGTATGGGCTATGTGATCGTTGAGAATGTAACAGGGGACGTATTGGTTCGCCCCGGCGATTTTAATACCGCTTTGAACGGCGACACCGTACGGGTGAAAGTGGTCAAGGAGAATATGCGTACGGGCAAGAAAGAAGGCAAGATCATGGAAGTGGTTACGCGCAAACAAACCGAATTCATCGGCCATATACAACTCTCTACCAACTATGCATTTTTTATTCCCGATACAGATAAACCCATGCCGGATCTTTTTATTCCGCTGGCGGATCTGAATGGCGCGAAGAATAAAGACAGGGTAGTAGCAAGATTGGTGAAATGGGACAGGGACGATAAGAAACCCGTAGGCATGGTGGTAAACGTAATGCTGCCCGAAGATGAGAATGATGCCGCGATGAAAGAACTGCTGGCACAGGCAGGCTTCCCATTATTCTTCCCTGAAGATGTATTGGAAGAATCGGAACGTTTACCCGATGTACTGGATAGTGAAGAGATCAAAAAAAGAAGGGACTGCCGCGAACTGCTTACGTTTACAATTGACCCGGCCGATGCCAAGGATTTTGATGATGCCATCTCCCTTCGCAAACTGCCCAACGGCAATTATGAGATTGGCGTGCATATTGCCGATGTGAGTTATTACGTACATCCGGAAACAGAACTGGACGAGGAAGCTTACAAACGCGCCACATCGGTTTACCTGCCTGACCGTGTGAACCCGATGTTACCGGAAAGGATCTCCAATGAATTGTGTTCGCTTCGTCCGCATGAAGATAAATTCACTTTCTCTGCCATCTTTCAGATGACGGCCAAAGGAGAAGTAAAACAATACTGGCTGGGAAAAACCGTGATCCATTCAGACCACCGTTATGCGTATGAAGATGTACAGCAGATCATCGAAACCAAAAAAGGAATCCACGAAGAAGAGATCTTATTGCTGAATGATATTGCACAGCGTTTACGAAAAAACCGTTTCAGTAAAGGAGCGATCAATTTTTCATCCTCCGAAGTCCGTTTTAAACTGGATGAAAAAGGAAAACCGATCGGCGTAGTAGTGAAAGAAAGTAAAGAATCACATCAGCTGATCGAAGAGTTCATGTTATTGGCCAACAGAACGGTTGCCGAGAATGTTGCAAAACTCAATATCAACAAGAAACCGATCCCTTTTCCCTACCGCGTGCACGACCAGCCTGATCCGGAAAAACTGGCCCCCTTTATAGTCTTCGCTAAAAAGCACGGGCATAGTTTTGATGTTTCCTCACCCGAGAAAATTGCATTCAGTTTTAATGCCATGTTAGCCGATGCCAAGGGCAAGCCCGAGCAACATGTACTGGAGCAACTGGGTATCCGTACCATGGCCAAAGCGATCTATACCACTGAGAATATCGGCCACTATGGCCTGGCATTTGAGCACTATTGTCATTTCACTTCACCCATCAGAAGATACCCGGATGTATTGGTGCACCGTGTATTGCAATCGATCATTGAAGACAAACCCATGATCGATAAAAAAATGGAAGAAAAATGCAAACACAGCAGTGAACGGGAAAGAGCTGCGGCAGAATGTGAACGTGCTGGCAATAAATACAAACAGGTAGAATTCCTGCAGGGGCACCTTGGCGAAACCTTTGAAGGCGTGGTCAGCGGTGTTGCAGCATTTGGGTTCTGGGTAGAGACCGTTGCGCATAAATGCGAAGGATTGGTAAGCATCATCAGCCTTTCAGACTACGATGATTTCCGCGTGGTGGATGGCGATTACAGCCTTGTAGGCAGAAGAAGCGGCCGCACCTTCCGTATGGGCGATAAAGTAACGATCAGGGTAGTGGCAGCCAATCTGGAAAAAAGACAACTGGATTATGAGTGGGTGATGGGGGTGGATAAGGAAGAAGGGAAAAGTGAAAAGTCAAAAGTGAAAAATAAGAAATCAAAATAATTTTGAATTGCG
>CBHRAM010000454.1:0-2667 GCA_966076165.1 uncultured Chitinophagaceae bacterium | reverse complement strand
ATAGGGGAAAAACACAAACATTTTTCAAATAAATCTTGTCCCCAGAGGTGGAAAACGGTTTCGTCCATGGTTGATGGTCCATGGACCATCGCGAATTTGTGATTAAAACAACAAACAATAGCCGTTAAACCACAAATATCTATCTATTTTTGACCCCTTTAACGATCCCGGTGCTATGAATCTGAAATCCCTTTTGGCCAAGCCATTTGCCAATTACATATATAATAAGACCCGAAAAGGGATGCAGACAGCGCTTCCCGATCAGGAAGCCATCCTCAAAACCCTTCTAAAGACCGGAAAATCAACTGTTTTTGGAAAAGATCATGGGTTGGAAGCCGTTTCGGACCATGCCGGGTTTGCCCAGGCAGTGCCGATCAGGGACTATGAGCAGCTCAAACCTTATATCAACCAGGTAAAAGAAGGGAAGCATAATGTGCTATGGAAGGGGCTGCCCATTTATTTTGCCAAGACCAGCGGAACCACCAGTGGGGTAAAATATATACCGATCACCAAAGAATCTATTGGTAATCATATAGATACGGCCCGTAATGCCCTTCTCTGCTATATGGCAGAAACGGGTAATTCGGCTTTTGCCAACGGAAAAATGATCTTTTTGAGTGGTTCCCCGGAGCTTGAGAGGATCGGGAATGTACCCACCGGAAGGTTGAGCGGTATCGTGAACCACCATATTCCCAGTTATCTTCGGTCAAACCAATTACCCAGTTACGAGACCAATTGTATTGAGGACTGGGAGACCAAACTGGATAAGATCGTGGAAGAGACCATTTTGAGGGATATGACCCTGATCAGCGGGATCCCGCCATGGATGCAGATGTATTTTGACCGGTTGATGGATAAAACAGGCAAGAAGGTGGGTGAGATCTTCCCGCATTTTAGTGTGATGGTGCAGGGAGGTGTCAATTTTGAGCCCTATAAAGCCCGTTTATTTGAAAGTATTGGCCGAAAAGTGGATTCGATTGAGTTGTTCCCTGCCAGTGAGGGTTTTTTCGCTTTTCAGGATTCGCAAAACGCAGAAGGGCTGTTATTGAATACCCATAGCGGTATTTATTATGAATTTGTACCTGCCGGCGAGATCTTCTCCGAAAATCCGACCCGGTTAAGCCTGAAGGACGTGAAACTGGGCGAGAACTATGCCCTGATCATTAATAGTAATGCGGGCTTATGGGGGTATAATATTGGGGATACGGTGAAGTTTGTAAGCCTGGATCCCTACCGTTTGGTGGTGAGTGGCCGGATCAAACATTTTATCTCGGCTTTTGGGGAGCATGTGATAGGCGAGGAAGTGGAATATGCTTTATTACAGGCTGCCAGTGAGGAAGGGGTAAAGATCACCGAATTTACCGTAGCCCCCATGGTAGAACAGGGCAAGGGCAAGAGTTACCACGAATGGTTCATAGAATTTGAGAATGAGCCGGCTAACCCGGAAGCCCTGCGTTTAAAAGTAGACACTTACCTCAGGAAGAAGAATGTCTATTATAATGACCTGATCAGTGGTAATATCTTAATGCCACTGCAGATCAGGCCGGTGAGAAAGAATGGGTTTATCGATTATATGAAGTCAGTAGGCAAACTCGGCGGCCAGAACAAAGTGCCGAGGTTGAGTAATGACAGGGGGGTGGCAGAAGGGTTGCAATCGTTCGTTATATAATTGGGAAATTTTGGTCCCGGCTAAGCCGGGAGGGAAATTGAAAGGAAAATTTCCCAATTTCCCAATTTCCCAATTCCAAAATCCTTCTGATAAGAATACCGTACTTTGTATAATTAAGTTTAATATCATTAGAAAGAAAAAATGGGTCAGAAACGTATCGCCATATTCGGTTCAACAGGTTCTATCGGAACGCAGGCATTGGATGTAATTGCCGCAAATCCCGATCTGTTCTCTGCAGAGATCTTAACTGCACAGAGCAATGATGTGCTATTGATAGAGCAGGCATTAAAATTCAATCCCAATACAGTAGTGATCGGTGATGACCGGAAATATGCGGCTGTAAAAGAAGCATTGAAACATACCGATATCAAAGTATTTGCCGGTGAAAAAGCCATTCACGAAGCCGCATCCATGGATTGTTATGATATGATGCTGGCTGCGATCGTAGGCTATGCGGGTTTAAAACCCACGCTGCGTGCCATTGAATTAGGGAAAGCAATTGCTTTGGCTAATAAAGAGACATTGGTAGTAGCGGGTGATATCATAATGCGCAAGGCGATGGAGAAACGGATCCCCATTATTCCGGTGGATAGTGAGCATTCGGCTATTTTTCAATGTCTGGTAGGTGAGGGAAGGAATAAGATAGAGAAGATCATTCTGACAGCCAGCGGCGGCCCTTTTTTGGGAAAGAAACCGAATTTCCTGGTGAATGTAAAGAAGGATCATGCCTTGCAACATCCTAACTGGAGCATGGGTGCCAAGATCACGATCGATTCGGCTACGCTGATGAATAAGGGTCTGGAAATGATCGAAGCCAAATGGTTGTTCAATCTTACCTACGACCAGATACAGGTGATGGTGCACCCGCAAAGCATCATCCATAGCATGGTGCAGTTTGAGGATGGCAGTATCAAGGCGCAGATGGGTTTACCGGATATGAAGCTGCCTATCCAGTATGCGATGGCATTTCCTAACCGCATCCCCAACGATTTTCCGCG
>CBHRAM010000453.1:0-2669 GCA_966076165.1 uncultured Chitinophagaceae bacterium | reverse complement strand
TTGCAGGGGCTTCTTAACAATACTTGGGGGTATGAGATCGTCCGTGAGGACATTTTTTAACTGGAAGTAAATTACTTTCTAAACACCAAGCCACTGATCTTATTCGGGGAAACACAAAAATTAATCGACGAATATAGAACCCTCTGTAATCAAAAGTCCCCCGTTTCAGGCGGGGGACAGTTATCAATTCACTCAACAGGTAAAGAAGGTATTAGAACGCACGTCTTGAAGCTGTGGCAGATTTTCCACCGCGATGGATCTTCCAAAGATCAACCACACCAAAACTCTGCTTTGCTTTTTTGCGTTTTACATTTACAACACCGGTTGCTACGGTCTCGCGTACTTCAGTTACCAATTGTTTCAGTTCATTTGCTTCTATTTGGACAATAGAAGGCATTACATTACTCTTCATAATATTCTTATTTTTTATTAATCAATGTTGAACTGAGCGGAAACAGGGAGTAAAAACCAATTCAATCGTTAAGAAGAATGCTTACAACTTACATCACCCATGAGACTGTTAAATAATCGTCGCTCAGTTTCAGGGTGCAAATGTACGGCGATGCATCGTATTAAACAAATAATAATGCAAAAGACTTGTTAATGTCAGCAATGTGTTACACCTAAAAGACTGTATATCAGTCAATATCAGGCCTTGACTCATCCGTAAGCAAAACCTTGCCCCTGTTGGTTCTTACGATGCGGGAGTAGAGTGAAATTTCTTTATCAAATAAAAAGCGGAAAAATAATTTTGTCCAGGATGTATGATACACAAGCGTATCATAAAAATGTGGTGCATCTTTTCTGATCTGCGGCAGCCTGTTCCAGGGTACGGATGGAAAATCATGGTGCTCATTATGATAACCCACATTAAATGCCAGTTTGTTCCATGGGCCATAATAACTATAGGTCTCCTGTTCACCGGCAGTTAAATAATGTTCCTGTATCCACCTCGCACCTAATGGGTGCAGTCCTACCGAAAAGAAAAAACTCAACACCAGAAAAGCACAACCTTTGGTTCCGAACAATAAACAGATAGCCGTGATGGCAACGATCTGTACCAGCCAGTTCAATCCCACCCATTTATTAAAGGGCTGGATCTCTTTCATTCTGGAAAAGCGGAACAGTTGAAAAAAAGGATAAAATAATAACCAGATCACTTTCCCGATAAAATAATTGTCGATCAGTTTTGCTTCCCAGTAATTGGGCAGATCTCCATCCAGTTCATGCACGCCCTGGAAAGAATGGTGCTTGATATGGTATTTCTCAAAAGAAACAGAACTCGGAAAGATCAAAGGAATATTGGCAAGGATACCCGCCAAACGATTCGCGGCAGGATTTTTAAAGATCAACCGATGTGCACATTCATGTATCATCACAAACAAAGCATGATCGGCGAATGCCCCTAACAGGTAAGCCGTTCCCGCAACCACCCACCAGGATTGGTCAGACACCAGCCAGCAAAAAATCAATTGAAAAGCCACCAGGCCGATAATAGCTAAAAAAGTAACCGGGTTCTTCCCGATCAGCTTGCGCATTTGCGGAAATTCTTTCAGTATCTCTTTGGTACGTATTCTGTGCGGTTCACTTGTGGTAACGTGAATAAAGTTCTTTTTCTCCTGCATTTGCAACAAGGTAACAATATATACCTGCAATTAAGGATTAAAATCTCCTGAAATGGGGGATAAAGCCATTTTTCGGTGTTTCCGGAACAGTATGGGCAATTCCTTTACTAATTACCAGCTCTTTTTTCTGATCAAATATTTTATATTTATTATATCAACCCTGCTTATGACAAATCCCATGCAACCAACCCTTACCTACTGGCCTTTCTGGCAAAAAGCCTTATTCCGGTTCTTTTTTCTTTATTTCCTGTTGCGGATTGCGCCCTGGACCTGGCTGGATGAAATACCCGGGGTAGGTTTTCTAACCCAATACTATTATCTGGCCGCAGATTGGGTGGTTGATTTTTTTAACGACCATTGGTTCCATATTGCCAAAACAAACATTCTTAATAACGGTAGCGGCGATACTTCCCGCAACTGGGAAGAATTGTACACCACACTCTCACTTTCTGTGATCATCAGCCTGGTTTGGGGTGTGCTCGACAGAAAAAGAAGATCTTATGAACAGGCAGCTTACTGGCTCAGAATTGTTGTGAGATATGCGGTGATCATCAGCTGTTTTATTTACGGGATCGATAAAATATTTGTATTGCAGATGCCCTTTCCGCTGCAAAGTCAGTTAGCCACACCCCTGGGTGATTTTCTGCCTATGCGTTTTTCCTGGCTCTTCATCGGTTACTCGGCACCCTATGAGATCTTTTCTGGGGCGATGGAAATACTGGCCGGTTTACTTTTATTGAACAGAAGAACCATCACACTCGGATTGTTGGTGGGTGCCGCAGTATTTGCGAATGTGATGGTGTTGAATCTTTGTTACGATATTCCGGTTAAGATCTTCTCCATTCATTTATTTCTCTGCTGTGTTTTCTTATTGGCCAACGATGCCAAAAGGCTGTTCCGGTTCTTTATTCTCAACCAACCTGCAGAAGCCAATACCGGTTATCAATTCAGGCTTCCTAAAAAATGGATGCGCATCACTAAAATAGTTTTGAAGATTGCTTTTGTGATCCTGTATGTGATCCTCCCCTTTTTTAATATGCGGGA
>CBHRAM010000452.1:0-2684 GCA_966076165.1 uncultured Chitinophagaceae bacterium | reverse complement strand
TATAGTAATCAAAACTGGCAAAGTATTTTCCTTTTTCATTACCACCGGTTACGTTCAGGTAATGGTCCTGGGTATAGGTATCCTGAAATACGAGGTTCTCCACTTCTTTACTATGGTCTTTAAAGATCAGTGTTCCGCCATAAGGGTCGCCAACGGTATCCCAGCCTTTGGTTAACAGGTTGGCAGTTGTGGCATCATAGGTTCTGATATCAAAAGAAGCGAGGTCCGCAGCACCTGTGAGTAAACCATACCCTCTAGAACTGTTCACCTGTGCCAATGTTCTTCCAGAGTTAAAGTTACCTAAGCGGTTATAGTAGATGTAATCTTTGGCATTCATATAATTGTAGCCATTCCTTCTTTTGTTATTGCCACCGGTAAATTTGTAAGACACCTGTGAGGTTCCCACTTTACCCTGTTTGGTGGTGATCAGGATCACACCATTATTGGCCCTTGCACCATAGATCGCCGTTGCCGCCGCATCTTTCAATAATTCAATGGATGCGATATCTTCAGAAGCGATATCGTTATAGGCCCTGATGATTCCGTCAACTACAACCAGCGGTGCACCCGGACTATTGATAGAAGCTCCTCCCCTTAATAAGATCAGTGGCGATGCGCCGGGCTGACCGGTTGCATTCACTACCTGTAAACCGGCAACCGTTCCCTGTAATGCAGAACCGATATTAGCGCGGGGCACACTAGCCAACACTTCTTTATCAAGTTTGGAAATGGAGCTGGTCACATTTCGTTTGGATTGTGTACCATACCCGATTACCACTACATCATTCAGGTTAGTAACATCTGTTTTTAATGTGAGGTTGATCGCGTCATTGTCCGACACAACGATCTCTGCATTAACAAAACCTGTAAAACTGAAAGTAAGTACTTCCCCTTTCAATGCCTGGATAGTGTAAGTACCTGCGGCATCTGATTGGGTGATGGTTTTCTTTCCTTTTACAGCAATGGTAACACCCTGCAAGGGGCTGTTGTCCGCTTCTGACAATACACGGCCCGTTATTTTCCGTGACTGTGCAGAAAGGGAAGTGATCATGAATACTGCCATTACAGCGAGTACACATTTGATAAGGGAAGGCGTTGGTTTCATGGCAATTAATTTTGTATTATGTATGACATATATACAAACATACAAAAAAACATATCCGCTCCAAATTTATTTTCCGGAATTTTTAATACCTGCGAAAACCCGCAGAAACACTGGCTTCAATCGGCAGAAACAGGCGCAAAAAAGCCGGCAATCAGCCGGCTCGTTGCAACACAGGGGGCAAGAAAAAGTTACTTAAGGATCTCTTTCAGGGCGATCTTCTCAAATACAAGGTTTGCCTGGCTGCCCTCATACACAATACCAATATGATCCTTATCAATCATGGTAAGGCTGGGGTACCCGTTACCGGTTAATTCATCCAGTAATAATTGATATTGCACGGGCCATGTGAGTCCCATATCCAGGCTGGCTTTGATGGTCATGTGATGACGCCCATCAACTGCATTGGGATTTACAAACAGCAAAACAGGTTTTCCTTTGTACTCCGTTTTAATAATGGATGCATTGCACACCGGCTCAGGCAATGCCGAACGTGAAGAAGGATGTTCTGTCCAGGTATTACCCAGATCTTTGGTAGTAAAGATCGTGCGGGAACCTCCCCGGTTATCACGCATATTCAACATGATGGTACCCGGCTCTGTTTCCACTACCTGTGCTTCTGTTGTATTGGGATAAGCCGCTTTGCTCATTTGCCAGCTGGCACCATGGTCCTTACTATAGAGTATGGTAGAATGGGGTAACTGTGCAGAGTCTTTATACTGGGCAGGAAACACGAGTGTGCCATCCGTCATGGTAATGCCTCTGCCCGGCCCCTGGAAACACAATTGCCAGGAAGGGTCTTTTATCTGTTTGGTAATATTGATGGGACTGCTCCATGTTTTTCCGTCATCACTACTTCGTGAGAGCATCAGCTGCCCGGTTTCTTCCGGTGAAAGCCCACTGCGTGAAGCATTCCAGGCTCTTTGTTTGGGATAACCATGCAACCATAAAGCGGCCACCCAGATCTCACCGGTTTGTGTATCCACCAATACAGAAGGATCACCGATACCATTCTGATCCTGCGGTTTGTTTCCATAAGTGCCCATGTCCATGATGGTGCGCATAGGCTCCCAGGTTTTTCCGCCATCTACACTCCTGCTCATGCCCACATCCACATCTTCCTGCAGGTCTACACTGCTGTTATGCCGGATATCATATACGGCAATCAGTGATCCGGTCTGGGTGGTTGTTAAACCGGGTATCCGGTAACTGGTGATTTTATCATCACCTGCATTCCGCAATGAGATACCAATACGCTGATAACTCTTTGCAAAGTCTGCAAAATGCGTATAGGCTTTCCCATCAAGCAGTAAAAGAACCGGTTCTGCATCTATATGATGAAGAAGATCAGCAGTAGCGTTCAGCTCTGCAGAAAGCCATAAATAATGAGTGCCCTTCGGCAATTTCAATTCACCCTTAAAAGAGATCAGCTTATCGGAAGGAACAGCCGTTGCAAAAAGATTTTTAGTTGCAAACTGCGCAGAAGACCCTGTATAAAAAAGACGGAGCGATTTGATATCGCGGATATCAGTAGTGCCTTTCAGGTTAATGGTTAATTCAGAAAGAACCTGTTCTGCCTGAC
>CBHRAM010000451.1:0-2689 GCA_966076165.1 uncultured Chitinophagaceae bacterium | reverse complement strand
CGAAGGCGCAGTTAAAACCAATTGCGCCTTCGCGCCTTTGCGTGCATTTTTACCTTTAAAGAATCGTAAATTTGCGGAATGAAATACCAGATTGGAGACGAAATACTTGTGTTGCTCAGCAATGAAGAGGGCAGGGTGGTAGAGATCATGAATGACCAGATGGTGATGATCGAAGTGCGTGGGGTGAAATTTCCTGCGTATATGGACCAGATCGATTTTCCTTATTTTAAGCGGTTTACTGAGAAAAAAAATACCCCTGAAAAAAAAGCACCTCCCAAGGTGTTTATCGACCAGGTACCCAAAGAAAAGATACAGCCGGTGCGTAACAAAGTGGCGGATGGTGTGTGGCTCTCTTTTATTCCCAAATTTGCGCTTGATGATTTTAATGATGAAGTAGTGGAACTGCTGAAGATCCATTTGCTCAATCATACCCATGATGCTTTTGCCTTTAACTACAAACAACAGTTTGCCGGCGACGCTGCTTTTGAATTGGAAAGTAAGATCGAACCCTTCCATGATTTTTACCTGCATGATATTCCGTTTGAAACGGTGAATGACAGTCCCTCTTTCTCATTCGATTTTTCTTTGGTAAAACCGGATAAAAAGAAAGCTCCTCATTTTGAAACATCACTGAAGCTAAAACCCAAACAGGTTTTTCAGAAGATCGAAGAGATGAAGGAAAATAATATTCCCACACTTACTTATCCCTTGTTTACTTCATATCCGGATAAATCGGATGAACCGTATTTTGATCTGGGTTCCTTATCTGCCAAAGGGTTTAAGATCTATGACGCATCCAAAGGCCGTCAACACCTGGATCCGGCCAGAACCGTGGTTGACCTGCATATTGAAAAGCTTTCCAATAACTGGGAGCATCTCAGCAATATCGAGATACTCGGTATTCAGCTGGGTGAATTTGAAAAAATGCTGGACCTGGCCATCGCCCATCGTCAACCTTCATTGATTGTGATCCATGGGGTGGGAGAAGGTAAATTGAGAGATGAGATCCATGATGTGCTTAAAACAAAACGGGAAGTAAAAAACTTCATCAATCAATATGATCCGCGGTTTGGATACGGGGCTACAGAGATTTTTTTCAATACTAAGTAAATACCATTCGGCTTGAGGACTAACCGGTGAAAGAGTCTACCTGTTTTTTTAACACATAGTAACATAGGCCAGGAATCAGGGTATATAGTTGATGCCCTATGATTTCTGTTTCTTAACCTATGTTCCTATGTGTTTCAAAAAAAGTATTGATTAACAATAGCTCTATCCTGAAATAATGATTCTCAATTAAAATGTATACCGCATGGTTGCAGACAACTGTGTTGGTGGAATAGGGTTGATGCTGTAGTTTTCATGTGTATAGTAATTGAGCGTATTTGTGAGATTGGAAACTTTTGCCAGTAAGCTGATCTTTTTCCAGCTGTAACCTGCACTGATATCGATTGTCGTAAAATCTGCTACAGGGAAAAGACGGTTATAGGTTTGTGTTTGCCCTTTGGTATTATTAAATCCCGCAGTGCGAGGCCCGGTGTAGATAATACTTGTTCCCAGCTTCCATCCATTTTTATGGAAAAAGATACTGCCATTGGCCGTGCTGCCTACTGAATTCTGTAAACGTTCCCCTTCTATATAATTCCCTTTGGCATCAGGCGTTTTGGTGTAGCGGATATAGTTATAACTGTATCCTGCCATTAGATCGATTTCTTTTACAGGATGGGCTGTGATATCGATCTCAACTCCGTCGCTCATGGTTTGTCCGGTCAATGCTTTCAGGTTGGTATTATTGTTGGGTGTTACACCATCTGCTGTAAACAGGGCTGTTTGTGCAAGGTTGTTGTTAATGATCCTGTAGGTGGTAAGGTTTGCTGTGAACGCACCGGAAAAGAAATCGTTCTTAATACCCATCTCATACTGATCGATGATAGAGGGTGCGAGTGCATTTCCATATACATCTGTACCACTGTTCACTGAAAAGGAATTGGCATAAGACACAAACAGGCTGGTATGCTTGGCAGGCTGATAAACGAGTCCCGCCCTTGGAGAAAATGCCTTATCTGTTTTGAGGCTGCCCAGTGTTGAAATTCCGGTGATCAGATCTGTTGTGGTGGCCGCTTTTGCATCCTGCATGGTCCAGCGCAACCCCACCAGGAATTTGATTTTTGAGGTAAGCGAGATCAAATCCTGTACATAGGCTCCAAAACGTACAATAGGTGTGGTTACCAGTTTGATTTCACGTGCATCCGGTATGTCGGTCCTTGCTTTAAATTTATTGGGGTCGAGAATATTGATCGTGTCATATACGGTAGGCTGGTTAAAACTCCATGCTTTTGTATCATATGTATCTGCATCCATTCCTGCTAGAAAAGTATGGGCAATATTTCCTGTTTTGAATTTTCCGGAAAGCGTTACCTGTGCTATATAGTAACTCTCATCATTCCTGGCACGGTTTAAAGGACGATAATAATCACCATTGGCAAGGGCCTGTATTCTTTCCGTAGCATAATAATCGCGGTTATAATGCTGCCAGGAAACAGATGCATTCAAAAGCCAGTCGTTTGCAAGGGAATGTTTTACAGTAGCCGTAGCACCCGATTGTTTTGTTTTGGCATATTGCCAGTTGGTTCCAAAAAATTCTGAACGGGGTACATCAGGAATAGAGGTATTATTAAGTGAGCCGATA
>CBHRAM010000450.1:0-2701 GCA_966076165.1 uncultured Chitinophagaceae bacterium | reverse complement strand
CCTTTTGCATCAATAATCTCGGCAACAATATTCCGCTGTGACTGAATATTTTTCACAAAAACCTGCATGGCAAAACTGCCATCTGCTTTTGCATCAATAGCCGTATAATCAATATACTCTTTGGGAACAGCTTCGAGGTATACCGGACGAAAGATGCCACCGAATACCCAATAATCTGCCAGGCGTTCTGCATTATTCACACTGGCATCCTCACTCATCTTGCTGACAGTGGCTTCAAGAAGATTAGTCTTTCCAAACTGGATCTTATCTGTGATCTTATATTTGAAACGATAGAAAGCGCCCTGGTGTACGGCTCCTGCAGATTTGCCATTGATCTTTACATCCGTATCCGTCATACTGCCTTCAAATACAATAAATACTTCTTTGTCTTTCCAGGAAGCCGGTACAGAAAAAGGATGTTTATATATCCCCTTCTCATCATAGAAGCGGGAATTTTTTCCATTGGTTTTATAATCGCGTCCATAATTATAATTACCAAAACCCTGTTGCTCCCAGCAGGAGGGCACCCGGATCTTTGTCCAGTACCCACTCTCTCTTCCACCGGTACAAAAGAAATCCCAGGCAACAGTATGGTCACTTCCTGTACCGGAGAGATATTGTATCTGCTTTGTTTGTGATTGCACCCCACACAACAAGAACAGCAAGCAGGAAATAAATACGATCACTGGCTTCTTCATAAAAGAGTATTTGGTCATCCCTACGGATTCTATTTTTGTCTAAAAAATAACAGGACTGTCTCTGTCACAATAGATCACGCCATCCCGGTATATCAGTTCTGCTACCTGTATCACACTTCGTTTATCATCGAATGAATTCTTTTCTGCGGGATGATCTTTAGTTCGTCCGGGATGCGTAAAATAAAAAATAAAAGCCCTGTCTCCTTTCACCAAAACATCACAATGTCCGCCAATGGCCTGGTCATCTTTTCCCTTACCGGGTGTTTCAAGAATCCGTTGTTCCTGTTTTTTCCAGGTAAGCAGGTCATCGGTCTGGTACACTTCCATTCCCTTCCAAACATCAACGATCATAAAATATTTTCCTTTCCACTGAAATACTTTCGGCCCCTCACCTCTTGCGGCAATGGCTTTGCCTTTATCAACCCAGGTATACAGATCTTTGCTTTCGGCATACCAGATAGATTTTCCGTCGCGCTCATTATTATACCATAACCGCCATAAACTATCCGAAACGGGAAATACACAGGCATCAATTACTTTAGGCACAACAAGCGGAAGTGTTGACTGGTAGGTCCAGTTACGGAGATCTTTACTGGTAAGATGTATAATGGTGCGCGGATGGTTCCAGTCGGAAAAGATACCGGGCACATAAGTAAGGTACATATGATAAATCCCTTTATGAGCTATGATCTCAGGTGCCCAGAAAGTATAACCGCTATCAGGACGGTATTGGATATTTGCCGTGTCAAGATATTTCCATGTTTTCCCATCTGCTGATTCTGCAATACCGATCCTGGTTCCATGTACCCATTGAACACCTGCAGGATCGTTAACCGTTGCGCGCCGGTTGGTATAAAACATCCACCAACGCTTTTTTTCTTTATTATATATAATCGCAGGATCGGCTGCACCATGATACACGGGATCATCAAATACAGGTTTCAAAGCCGGTTGCTGAGAAAACAAAAGCTGCATCAGCAACAACTGGACAACAAAGTACAGAGACCCTTTCTTCATAAATACTTCTGTTTATGTATACGGTATTGCTGTCATATCCTGCGTACCGTTAAGAATATGATGGATGATATCCCATACTTTTTTCTGTACGGGAATACCATTGGCCAGATTTTTATTTCTTGTCTGCAACACCCGTTCGCCGGGATAAGTTATTTTTTGAGAGGGATCGGATGGAAGGGATTGATGATAATCGTTGATGATATTTTCCACCGCTGCCCCAATCGCAGAATGATTGGGAAACTTACTGATATCAATGGCGATAAATACCTGAGACAACCCATATTCCACTTTCGTTTTTCCTTTGGTGATATCATAGGTTGATAAGCCACCTGATAAAACAGCAGAGAGAATATCCAGCAGCAAAGCAAGTCCTGTTCCTTTCCAATAACCCGCAGGCAACAATCTTCTTGTGGCTAAAATAGCAGATGGGTCATTGGTAAGTTTCCCTTCCTTATCAAATCCTGCATTTACCGGCAATACCTCGTTACGCATGGCCACCTGTTCCATGTGTCCGAGTGAATATTGTGACATAGCCATATCCAACACAATGGCTTCCTCCCCGTAAGGCAGGGCCATCACCAGGGGATTATTACCTACCCTTGCATCCATGGCTCCCCAGGCAGGCATATTGGCGATCGTATTTGTCCAGGCGATGAATACAAACCCTTTTTTCGCAGCGGTCCATGCATAATTACCGGCACGCATCCAGTGATTGGTATTGGATAAAGCCACACAACCGATCCCATGTTTTTCTGCAAGGCGCATAGCAGATGCGGATGCATGAACTGCATTAGAGGGACCCGGTCCCAGGTTACCATCCCATTGTTCCATGCCACCAAATGCGTGTTTGAGCGTGGGAATAGCTTCCGGTTTTACAAAACCATCACGTATGTATCTAACAAATCTTGGAAAACGGTTTACACCATGCGTGTACACACCATCGATACTATTCTCAGTAAAGATGGTTGCACACTGAACGGCCCTCT
>CBHRAM010000449.1:0-2724 GCA_966076165.1 uncultured Chitinophagaceae bacterium | reverse complement strand
GTGCTTTCACCTTATGATGTTTCTGTGGGAAATTTTACCGGAGCAGGTGTGAATGCCATTACAAGATCGGGTACGAATAAAACAGAGGGGTCTGTGTATCATTTTTTCAGCAACGGCCACCTTGCCGGAAGATCTGTGATCACACAACAACCAAATGATTTTAGCACCAACACATCCGGTATGCGGTTGCAGGGAGCATTCATACCCAACAAGCTATTTTATTTTCTGAGTATGGAGATACAAAGAAACCGGGATGTCCATGCTTTTGATTTTAACCAATATACCGGAGATACAAAAGATAAATCAATCATCAATATTCTTGCGAATACACTCAGGTCCACTTACCACTATGATGCAGGTAGTTTTTCAGAGGCAACAGAATCGGTGAATGCAGACAGGTTGGTCATGCGTATCGACTGGAATATGAATCAGCGTAATAAAATATCCTTTAGCAACCGTTATACTTTAGGGCAGCGATTCACTATCCATGAAGGAGATGCGGGCAGCATTCATTTCAGTAATGATGGTTATGTATTGCATACAGTAACCCAATCCGGTTCCCTTGAATGGAGAACGGTGATCCGCGCGAAGAGTTCGAATAAACTGATCGTTACCTATACATCAGTGACCGATGACCGCGGCCCTGCGGGTAAAGCTTTTCCGAGAGTAAGGATCAATGATGGAGAAGGGGCGATCATTTTCGGAACAGATAATAGCGCCACCCTTAATTTACTCACACAAAGGAACTGGACACTGTTTGATAAATACGATCTCACTGCCGGTAAACATCATATCAGTTTGGGAATAGATGCAGAATATAACCGTATGTACAATGCCTTTATACAAAACAGCTTTGGCAACTACACCTATGCCTCCTTAAGTGATTTTTTAACCAACCAACATCCTTCTGCTTATCAATTGGGGTTTTCTTTGACCGATCAAAGAAATGATGATCATACAGAAGCTTCGGCCCGATTTTCCGTACTGAAAACCGCTTTTTTTCTTAATGATCAAATAAGACCCAATTACAAACTCTCTTTACATTTCGGAGTTCGTGCAGACCAATATCATTTCCTGGATAACCCTGCAGTAAATGACAGTTTTAATCTTGTTGATCTACCCATTCTATCCGGATACTATGATCTGCAAAACATAAAACAAGGAAAGGCGCCGGTGATCCCTTTATCTATTTCACCAAGGGCTGGCTTTATTTTTCATAATACCAATAATACCCTGATCATTCGTGGTGGTGCAGGCATTTTCTCGGGGCGTGTGCCACTTGCCTGGCCGGGAGGGATCTATCAGAACAATGGAATTTTTACCGGTGCTTTTTCAGCAGACAGGCAGCAACTGAATAAGATCCGGTTCCGCGCTGATCCTTACCGGCAATGGACCACAGCCGAAACAGGAACACCGGTAAACAAAGAGCCTTTGAACCTGATCACTGAAAAATTTTACATGCCTTCCCTCCTTCGTAGCTCAGTTGCTGTTGAGCAAAAGATCAATGGTCAGTTCTCGATCCAGGCAGAACTCATGATGAGTAAAAACCTGAACGAAATCAAATACACGAACATCAACCTCTTGCCACCAACGGATATTGCAGCAGGCCCGGATAACCGTTTTATTTATTCTGTGATCAATAACGGAAAAATTCCTTTGCGGGCGAATGGCACAAATCCTTATGACTATATCATTCTCCTGGGCAATAATCGAAAGCAAACAGGTTATGCGCAATCATTCAGCACTACGCTCACACAAAAATCACAGAGAGGATGGAATGCAGAACTGAGCTATACTCATGGCAGGTCAAGCGTGATACAGGAAGGAACTTCTTCTGTTAATATCAGTCAATGGCGGTTTATGGAATCGGTAAACGGCAGAAATTTTCTTACCCGCTCTTTTTCTGATTTCAGCAGCGGGCACAGAATTTTTGCATGGGTAAACAAACAATATGTCTGGACCAATAATAAAACAGCATTGGATATTTCACTTACCTATACCGGGCAATCGGGATCACCGTTCAGTTATGTGTATGGCGATAAAAGCATGACGGGAGATGATGGCCTTTTTGGTACGTATGACCTGATCTATATTCCCACAACGGATGAGCTTTTGCAAATGGAGTTTTTACCGAATACCATCCAGGGAAATATGTACACACCGGAACAGCAAAAAATAGCTTTGGAAAAATATCTGCAGGAAGATCCTTACTTACAAAAACACCGGGGCAGGTATGCAGAAAGAAATGGCTCCCGCACCCCTTTCACACAAAGAGTAGACCTGAAACTGAAACTGGGCTTCAAACTGAAAATGAACAGGCAGTGGTATGATTTGCAATTAAGCCTCGATATTTTCAATGTAGGCAATCTGATCAATCCCAACTGGGGGTTTCAATATGAAGTTCCCTTTGACCAGTTTGCCCTTATCGATTTTGCCGGGTACAAAATGCAGGGCGGTTCCATCCCCCAATACCGTTTTAACCCCGAATGGGCCCTCACCGGGCATCCCTGGAACATAAATACAACCCATGTTCCCGCCTATTCATCCGGCTGGAGCAGCCAGGCAGGGATAAGAATCACATTTAAATAATAATTAATATAATGAAATATTGAGATCGACTCAGTATTTGTTCATCGCGACAATTTATTCAATGTTTTCGACTGATGTAAGCGGGCCATTTTATCACCATTTAATCAACATTCACCTGAGAAGCCTTTATTATTT
>CBHRAM010000448.1:0-2733 GCA_966076165.1 uncultured Chitinophagaceae bacterium | reverse complement strand
TTTGACAAGATCATGAATGTAAATGTGAAAGCTCCCTTTGAATTGAGTAAACTGGTATACCCCATCATGAAAGCCAGGGGCGGTGGCAGTGTGATCAATATCAGTTCTATTGCAGGGCTTACGCCTGATCCGGGCCTGGGTATGTATTCTGTTTCCAAAGCAGCATTGAATATGCTAACTAAAGTAACCGCAAAGGAATGGGGAGCCGATCATATCCGCGTGAATGCGATCTGTCCGGGTTTGATCAAGACAAAATTCTCTGAAGCACTCTGGCAGGATGAAAAATCACTCAGTTATTTTACCAAAAGATTGCCGATCGCAAGAATGGGTACAGTGGAAGAAATTGCGGGATTGGCATTATACCTCGCTTCAGATGCCTCAGGGTATTGCACAGGTGGTATCTATACTGCTGATGGAGGTACAACAATTTAATAAGTAGCTTTTAGCTGATTGTCTTTGAAAAAATTATTTTATGGAACGCATATTTGCCACTGAAAGATTAGAAAGGATTTTACCGATTGTACGGGCTTTTGTTTTAGAAGAACTGGTACCACTTGAAAAAGATCATCTGGCGCGGCCATTCAAACAAACAGAAAAGATCCTGCAACAAAAAAGAGAGAAGGTAAAAGAGCTTGGATTGTGGAACCTGCATTTACCGAAAGAAGAAGGCGGACAGGGATTAAGCCTTTGTGAATTCGGACAGATCAGTGAAGTATTATCCCTCGCACCCTATTATGGCCAGTACACATTCAATTGCCAGGCACCTGATATCGGTAATACAGAACTGATCAGCAAATTTGCATCAGCAGCTGTCAAAGAAAAATTTCTGCAACCATTATTGGAAGGAAAGATCAGAAGTTGTTTTTCTATGACAGAGCCCGAGTTTGCAGGCTCTAACCCCACAAGGCTTGCCACCACTGCTGTTCGCGAGGGTGACGAGTATGTGATCAATGGCCATAAATGGTTTACCTCTTCTGCCGATGGCGCTGCATTTGCCGTTGTGATGGCCGTTACCAATCCAGATGCCAAACCACATGAGCGGGCAAGCATGATCATAGTACCCACCGATACACCGGGGTTTGAACTGGTGCGCAATATTCCCATTTTTGGTGAAACGGGTGAGGGCTGGGCCAGTCATGCAGAGATCAATTATGTGAACTGCCGTGTTCCTGTTTCCAATATCATTGGTGAAGAAGGAATGGGTTTTCGTCTGGCACAGGAACGCCTGGGCCCCGGACGTATTCACCATTGTATGCGTTGGGTGGGTATTGCAGAAAAAGCATTGGACCTCTTATGCCAGCGGGCTGTTAGCAGAGAAATGGAAGAAGGGGTTTTGCTGGGCGAGAAACAATTTATCCAGGGATTTATTGCCGAGAGTCGCGTAGAAATTGATGCCAGCCGTTTATTGGTCTTACGCACTGCCTATAATATTGATAAAGTCGGTGCCAAAGCTGTTCGTGACCAGATCTCAGGTATCAAATTCTATGTGGCCAATATGGTTTTAAAAGTGCTGGACCGCGCCATACAGGTACATGGTGGTATGGGATTAACCGATGAAACTATGCTTGCCAATTTATACCAACACGAACGCGGTGCCCGGATCTGGGACGGGGCCGATGAAGTGCATAAACAAAGTATGGCATTGCATATTTTAAAAAGCTATGGGCTGGATTTGAAGAAGAAAAAATAAACACATAGGTTCATAGGTTAGGAGAAAGAAAGCATAGTAGTCTATAAGACCTGATTCCTAGCCTATGGTCCTATGTGTTTCAAAATAATTTTCATGAACTACGACAGCAATACCGTTCCGATCAAAGAAGAAGAACAGATCGATCTGGCCAAACTCAATCATTACCTGCAAGAATACTCTCCCCAAACCGGCACGGTAAAAGAGATCGGTAGGTTTACAGGCGGCTTTTCCAATCTTACTTATTTACTGCAAACCGATACTAAAGAATATGTATTGCGCAAACCGCCGGTAGGTGCCAATATCAAATCGGCGCATGATATGGGCAGAGAATTCAAAGTACTTTCTCTATTAAGACCACATTATGCGAAAGTACCTGTTCCGGTAATATATTGCGAGTCCCATGATATCATCGGTTCTCCGTTTTATATCATGGAAAAAATGCCCGGCATCATTCTGCGTGCCGGTAATGCACCCAAAATGAATATTCCTGCAGAAACTTTTCAAAAACTTTCCGCATCATTGGTTGATAACCTTGTTGCCTTACACGCATTGGATATCAATACAACAGGACTCGATCAATTGGGAAAACCCGAAGGCTATGTACAGCGCCAGGTAGAAGGATGGATCAAAAGATATTATACGGCAGAGACGGATACAATTGAATCATTGGATCATGTTGCCACATGGATGCAGCAACACCAACCCCGCAACCAGCAACCCGCTTTTTTACACAACGATTATAAATACGATAATCTTTTATTAAACCCTGACGACCTGTCGGAGATCATCGGTGTGCTGGATTGGGAAATGTCAACCGTAGGTGATCCGCTCATGGATCTCGGTGCCACCCTCGCTTATTGGTTTGAAGATGGTGAAGGCGATGTTTTCAAATTTTACAATCTCACCTGGTTACCCGGCAATTTTACAAGAAAACAGGTCATTGACCGATATGCCGAAAAAAGCGGAAGGGATCTTTCTGATATCAATTTCTACTACATATTCGGTTTATTCAAAAACGCCGTGATCGCCCAACAGATCTATCA
>CBHRAM010000447.1:0-2738 GCA_966076165.1 uncultured Chitinophagaceae bacterium | reverse complement strand
AAACTCGATCCATTTAACGGAATACTGCACCAGGTTGAATACACTGAGGGCAAGGGTGATGGAGTGGCCAATGGTAAACGCAGTAACCAGGATCAGCAGTTTACGCCAGTCGCTGAACTGGTAGCGGATCGTGAGGGCCATAACAAAGAGGATATGGTCCAGTGCGCCCCAATCGGCAATATGCTTAAAGCCTATCTCAAAATATAATCCGAAATCATTCATGTGCAGGGTTTGAAATTATTGATGACATTTGCAGTAATCAAAAAATCATGGCTGAATGGTAAATATAATGGTTCAATGGATGATGACGGGCATTCTGACACTGATCCACCCGTTTTTTGTTTCAGTTATTGAAATAAATCATAATGCGAAAGACGCTACCGTAGAGATCAGTGTGCGGGTATTTACCGAAGACCTGGAAAAGACCTTACAGAAATATACCCCCACCAAAGTGGATATTGCCAATCCGCCCGATAATGATTTTATTGAGAAGCAGATCAGCACTTATCTCTCCCAGAAATTAAAACTGAAGATCGATGGCAGACCGGTTACATTAAATTATGTGGGACATGAGATCCAGAAAGAAAGTGTATGGTGCTACCTGGAAGTACCGAAAGTAGCCGATCTGAAAAAACTGGAAGTGAACTGTACACTTTTATATGACTTTGAAAAAACACAGAGTAATATCTTTCATGTGAAGGGAAAGAATACGGAGAAGAGTTATAAACTGGATTATCCGAAAAACAGCACGGTATTTGAATTTTGATGAGGACAGGTTGTTGGTCATAAGACCAACAATGGCAGAATCTGCAGCTAATTTTATATCGACTGATTTAAGGAATATCCAAGGACTCCGTTGTTGATACCAGTACTTTATCGATACGGTGATTATCCATATCCACGATCTCGAACTTGAATACTTTCCACTCTAAGAGATCACCTGTAACGGGAATTTTTTCAAGTTCATGAATAATGAAACCGGCCAGTGTATCAAAATCCTGGTCACCTTCCATCATCCATTCTGTTTTATCAAACTTTGAGAGAAAATCATAGAAAGGGATCTGTGCATCCACAAGGTAAGAACCATCGGCTCTTTGCACGATCTCATGCTCTTCATCCTCTTCCTGCGGTATATCGCCTACAATAGCTTCCAGAATATCGTTTAATGTCATCAATCCCTGCACACTGCCATATTCATCCACAATAAAACACTGGTGTATTTTGGTCTGCCTGAATTTCTCCAGCACCTGGTAAGCCGTCAGGTTCTCAGGTACATACATCGCTTCATTCATTACAGAAAAAATGGTGGCGCCTGATTCTGCAGAGAACAGGTCTTTAATGCTGACCACTCCTTTGATATTATCGATATTCTTTTCACAAACCGGGTAAACAGAGTGAACCACCTCTTCAAGTGATATTCTTACTTCTGCAACAGTCTTGCTGCCTTCTATCCAGATGATATCGCTTCTGTGCGTCATCAAAGAAGTAATATTCCTGTCGCTCAGATGAAACACCCTTTCAATAATATCCTGTTCTGCTTCTTCGATGGCTCCTTGCTCGGTTCCTTCGCTGATGATGGCTTTGATCTCTTCTTCTGTTACCTGTGCATCGCTGGCTTTGATATTCAGTAAGCGGATAATCAGATTGGCAGAATGTGTCAAGAGCCAGGTAAAAGGAAAGGTTAACCAGGCAACGATCCGCATGGGGCCCGCAGCTGATTTGGCAATGGCTTCTGGATTACTCAGGCCGATCCTCTTGGGCACCAACTCTCCCAGTACCAGGGAAAAATAAGTGATCGTGATGACGATAAGTGTTGTAGCGATCGTGCCGGCATAAGGCCGGATCAGATCAAACCTTTGCAGCCATTCCTGCATGGGTTGTTTAAAACTATCTCCCGAATAGATACCCGTAAGTACACCGATTAAAGTGATACCGATCTGTACGGTTGACAAAAAAGTTTCGGGCCGGTTAGCCAGTTCCAGTGCACGTTTAGCATCTAAATCCCCTTTGGTTGCCTGGCCTTCCAGCCTTGCTTTACGGGCAGATACGAGTGCGATCTCGGCCATGGAAAACAGGGCGTTGATGAGGATCAGTATAAATATGATAAGGACTTCTGTCATAATGAATTACAACAAATCTAATCAATACCTGCGAAAAGATCAGGGTTTGCCGTTTAAGCTGATGAGAAGATACTTTGGAACCTCTTTATCCCGTGTATCTGGATTGAGGAAAGGAAGCGATAAAGCCGTTACGCCAAAATGCGGCCCCTCATGCAGGATCTTCATTTGAGGGAAGGCTTTTTGGAATACAGCAAGGCTGTCTTTAGATGTGAGTACAATATTATCTGCATGCAGGTCCTGCAGGTTTTGTTTTTCAGAAAAAATATGTTTCCCATAAAAATGAAAAGCCCTGCCCTCATGCGTACCATAGATAAGGATCCTGTTTTTATCTGTTTTTTGTTGTTCAATAAAGGCGGCAGCATCATTACCCAATTGGTATTTGAGCACATTGGGATAAAAAGCGGTGCTCAGAAAAATATTCACACCGGTAACAGTAAACAAGGCAATGGTTAACAGAACCGGCAATTGGTTTTTCTTCGAAAAAAGGATCCGCAAGAAAATGATCAATCCAAATGCCGCCAATGCAGCCACAAACTTGGGTACTTCTTCAAAGGGCCATCTCATTAAAACAATGGCCGCAACCCAGAGCAGCGTGAAGATGAAAGCATGAAAAATGAG
>CBHRAM010000446.1:0-2740 GCA_966076165.1 uncultured Chitinophagaceae bacterium | reverse complement strand
GTGTAAGCCAGGACGTGATCAATCCACCTAATGCACCAACCAGACCCACTACAAACAGGGTTTTCCAAAAAAGCAAAACATAACGAAGTGAAGCTGCCCATTTGTTCAGGAGCATTCGGAACGTGAATTCTGTTTCTTCCGGATAATTTGCTGTTGTTTGTTCCAGATTGTCATGCATAATAACTAATTCTTTAATATACTGATCAGGCCTACCAGGGCAGATAATGATCCGGTGAGTGATGCTAATTCAAATATGGAAAATCCCTTGCGGTTCATATCAGTTTTTTCAGGAACGATGATCTTACTGCCGGGCAATACTTTCGGATAATTTCTGAAAAACAGGAAGTGATGTATTTTCCGGCTGATACCATTGCTGTATTGGATGTACGCTTTTTTCAGGTTGCCTTTGTCGGTAACGCCACCCGCATCAGAGATATACGACATAAAACTGCCCGATTCATAACTCAGGATCTGCGGATTGAATACTTCACCTTTTACTTCTACAAACGGGTCAAGTTTAGGTATGAAAATACTGTCATCCGGCATCAGCAGGAAACGTTCTTTTGATTTTGCTTCATCCCCCAAAAGGGTAGTGGCCACGCGTAAACCATTTCTGTACACCTGTACATCATTCATTGAAGCCAGCGGAGAAATTCCTCCGGCACGTTTGATCAGTTCCTGAACTGTTTCATTTCTCCTTTCCAGTGCATAATCCCCGTCATATAAAACCTCCCCCCTGATCTTTACATTGCCCAGGTTACGGTAGTTCAATAATTTAGGTACAAATACATAATCGAGGGGTTGTAAAATATTTTTCTCTCCCTGGCCACGTAAACTGGAATCTACGTCAACCACGATCACATCAATCAACCGGTTGGCCAGGGTGTCTGCTTTGTTTTTCTCAAGACGTGATATCTCAACTTTATGGTTGGCTGCATCAATGGTAAAGCCCCCGGCCATAGCTATCGCGTCCTCAACAGAAAGGCCTGTGCGGTACTGGATAACCGTTGGGTTTCTTACGTCACCACCGATCGTGATGGTAGGAATATCCTGGAGGTTTTCTTTAGCGAGTATGATTACCGAATCTTCTCTCATCAAAGGGATATCCTTGTCTGTTCCGGTCATGATATCTTTTGTATGAAAAGCGATCATCTCTCTTTCGGCATCCTTGTTCCTTCGTTTGATCAATCCCCGGTTCTCAAACGCACCTTCACTTAATCCATCTGCTTTTTTGATGAGTTGTGATAAAGTCAAATAATCTGTGAGTTCATAATTACCAGGCCTGTTAACGGAACCGGCAATTACCACGCGGTTGGTAAATCTTGTAGCGATCCTGCTGAAGTAAACAGAATCTGCATTCTTTAAAATGAAATTGCCAAAATCGGTTGACTGTATATCCCGCACTTTCATCTCTCTGTCACCTGTCTGTTCTACCTTGGCCACATCTTTGATGGCGAAATCGGAAAATCCTCCACTGTATTTCAACAGATCAGCAATCGTCTCTTTCTCCAGTAATTCATAGGTGGCGGGCCTTTTTACTTCGCCGTTCAGGTGTACTCTTTTTTTGTAAAGCGGGAAACGGATCACATCCTGGTCTTCCAGGCGGATATTCTTATCCAAGATACCGTTCTGTAAAAAACTATAAAAATCGATCGTTTCGATCACTTTGTTATTTCTGATCAGTTCAATACTTCTTAATGAACCTAAGGTGGATGGCCCATTACAGGAGTACAGAACGTTAAAGAAGCTTGCCAACGGCGAAACAAAATAATTGCCTGGTTTTTGTGCCTCACCAATCAATGCGATCCGGATCGTTCTTAGTTTGGTGAGTGAAAGAAATAATTTTGAATCACCGCTTTTTAAAGCAGGGTAGGCCCTTGCGGCTAATTTACTTTTAATGCGTTCTGTTGCCTGATCAATGGTTAACCCACTGATACTGATAAGACCCGCATAGGGGATCTGAATATTCCCCTCTGTATTTACCCGGGCATCGAATGAGGATTCATTCAGCCCTGTGATCGTAATGCTTAATTCATCATCCATGCCCAATACATAATTCTTTGGGGTAGTTACCCGGAGATTGGGCTGGAAAGAGAGATTGGGGTTATTAAAAAAATCAAAACCATACAGATCCAGTTTTTTAGGTGGAGCCGGCTTTTCTTTTATCCAGGAGCTGTCGCGGGTATAGGCAATCGTATCTTTTGCAGTTTGCGGGGCTTTTACCGATTTATTGCCCTGTAGTTGGGTAAGCCTTTTTTTGAAACTGGTCATCTCAGAAGGATCCAGGCCACGTTTCATCAATGCGTTCATGGCATCATTCTCTGTCATCCCGTTTTGCTGCGCCTGTTGCCATAACATCATAATCTGCTGGTCAGACATCTGGGAGGTCTTAATAGAGGATAATGCAGGGGTAGAGCCTGTTTGTGCGGCAATATTTCCGGACAGGCAGATACAGATCAGGCAAAAAACTACAACAGCTATTTTTCTAAACAGGTTCAAAATCATTAGGTTCTATGGTTATCGCAAATATCGAAAATATTTGCCATCTAAGTAGATATATAAAATAAGCGCATTTCTCGTCCCAAAAGACTGATTTTGGGCTCTTTATGCGGCCAATCAGGTCCTTAAATATGATTTTATTATAATCCGTAGTTAAACCCGAGGCTGAAAGTGTTTTGGGTTGTTTTTTGAAGTGTTACACGGTTATCAAAGTTCAATGAGCTATAAAAAGCGTTCAGGT
>CBHRAM010000445.1:0-2755 GCA_966076165.1 uncultured Chitinophagaceae bacterium | reverse complement strand
ACCAGGCAGAGTTTTCCGCTTTGCAGGCTGTCTTCTACACCCGCATTGATGGCTTCTTCCTCGTCTTTGAGGCGGTACCAGTCCATATGATAGATCGCACCCGCCACCGGGCTTTGGTACTCATTGATAATAGCAAACGTAGGACTGCTGATGGCAGACTGCACCCCCAATTCTTCGCATAAAGCATGAATAAACGTGGTCTTGCCCGTACCCATCGAAGCATAAAATGCCCAGACCTTTTTCTTAGCCCCCTCTTTCCAAAGTCCTGCAGCCACCTGGCGGATCTGGGGTAGTGTAAAAATTGCATCCATAAGGCAAAGATATAGCCCCGGACAGAAAGGATTTGAAACCATGATGTATTTATAATTCGTATTTCGATAATCCTGCCTTTTAGGCTGTCGTATCTTTGCAGCATGAATGATTCCCCCGCATTAGAAAAAGTGAACTGGAAAGTGGAAGGCATGAGCTGTACCAACTGTGCGTTAACAGTAAATAAATTCCTGGAAGGCAAGGGTATGCAGGACGTGAAAGTGAATTTCATGGGTGGCGATGTAAGTTTTGAAATGCCCGCCCAGACCCCAAAACAGGAACTGGCAAAAGGCATTGAAGGACTGGGTTACCATGTGGTAACCGGAGAAGCCGGTGATACTAAAAAAGATACCCGCATCTTTAAGAACCATTTACAGCGTTTCCGTTTCTGCATCGTATTCACGCTGCCATTAATGTTGCACATGATACCCGGTGTACATATCCATTTTTTAATGGATCCGTATGTACAACTGGCATTAACCATACCTGTATTTATTGTCGGCATGGATTTCTTTGGGAGGAGTGCCCTCAAAAGTATCTTGAAGGGTATCCCCAATATGAATGTATTGATAGCTGTTGGCGCTGTAGCTGCATTCGGGTATAGTTTATATGGAACCATCATTGGACAGGCACAGCAGTATATGTTTTATGAGACTGCAGCCACCATTATCACTTTGGTTTTTCTGGGTAACTGGATGGAAGACAAATCTGTAGAGACCACCCAATCTGCTTTAAAAAAATTAGCAGTTAGCCAGAAACAGATGGCGAACATGATCGCCTACGACGACCAGCACCAGGAGCATGTATTTCCCGTAGAGAGCAGTCATTTAAAAGTGGGTGATCTCCTGCTGATCAAAAGCGGAGAGCCTGTTCCTATGGATTGTAAGATCTTATGGGGTGATGCAAGTGTGAACGAAGCCATTATCAGCGGCGAAAGCGCACCGGTAGAAAAAAAGATGAACGATAAACTCATCGGCGGCAGTGTATTGGAATCCGGAACGGTAAAGACCATGGTAACCGCTGTTGGCGAAGACACGGTTCTGGCCAATATCCTGAAAATGGTGAAAGAAGCACAGACAGAAAAACCACCGATCCAGCAACTGGCGGATAAGATCAGTGCCATCTTTGTTCCTGCCGTGATCAGTATTGCCCTCATCACTTTTCTGATCAATTATTTTTTCGGGTACCAGCCTTTCAGTAACAGCTTATTAAGGGCCATTGCCGTACTGGTCATCTCCTGTCCCTGTGCCATGGGCCTGGCCACGCCTGCTGCCATTGCCGTTGGCTTAGGACGTGCCGCCAGAAACGGTGTATTATTTAAAAACGCCAGAAGCCTGGAGGTCTTTAAAAGTATAACCCAGGTTGTGTTTGATAAGACGGGGACATTGACTACGGGGCAATTTCAGATCGCATCATTTCACGTGAATAGTGAGTCGTCAGTAGTGATTGAAGATACTCGCCACTCACTACTCACCACTGACGAATTCAAACGCATCAGTTTCTCTCTCGAAAAATATTCCAACCACCCCATTGCCAAAGCCATCGCCAAAGAATGGAAAGTAAAAGATGATATCCGCTGGGCAAAGATCGAAGAAGTAAAAGGCCTGGGCATGAAAGCCACAGATAAGGCAGGGAATCAATACATGGCAGTTTCGTACAAAGCGGCCGCAGTATTTACCAAAGACGATTCACATAATATCTATCTTATCAAAAACAATATTTTATTGGGCACAATAGATGTGGTAGATGAGATCAGGCCCGAAGCCAGAGAAGTGGTAAGACAGTTAAAGATCAAAGGCATCAAAACCATTTTATTAAGCGGCGACAGGAAAGAGAAATGTGAACAGGTAGCCAGAGAGCTGGGGATTGACGAAGTAGTTGCCGAACAGAGTCCCGAACAAAAACTGGAAAAGATTGCAGCCTATAACCAACAGGCGCCAACTGCTATGGTGGGAGATGGTATTAATGACGCACCGGCTCTTGCAAAAGCCACCGTAGGTATTTCATTAAGTGATGCCTCACATATTGCTATGCAGAGTGCGCAGGTGGTATTGATGAATCATGGCATAAAAAATCTTCCCCTCTCCCTCGGATTGGGTAAACATACCTACCGCACCATCCAGGAAAACCTGTTCTGGGCGTTTATTTATAATGTAGTGGCCATTCCTGTTGCAGCAATGGGCTTTCTCAGTCCGGCATTCAGTGCGCTGATGATGGGCTTGAGCGATGTGGTATTGGCGATTAATTCGGTAAGGTTGAACTTCAAAAAAGTAATTTGATCGCTTAGACATTTTTCCCTGCTCTAAAATCATCATTACGGCTTAATTTCACGCAGAGGCGGGCAGGGGCCCCGCCAAAAACGGCGCGGGTTGGCCGCTGGGCCAGGGCGGGGGCAACCCGGGGGCCGCTCCGTGCGTCCTAGACTCGCCAGCCACCACACCCCGGG
>CBHRAM010000444.1:0-2766 GCA_966076165.1 uncultured Chitinophagaceae bacterium | reverse complement strand
AGAGAAGATCTATAAGGAACTCGAGCAGAAACACGAGAACTGGGAAAAAGTGATCGAAGCGATCGATAAAGCTTTTAATCCATTCAAGAAAAAACTGAAAAGGCCGATCGAACGGGAAGACATCCTCAAGCTTACCGAAAAGCCGGTTAGAAGAATTTACCGGCTTGATATCAATGAACTGAATGAACAGATCAAATCCATTGAGGCTGAGATCAAACAGGTAAAATACGATCTGGAAAACCTGACTGATTTTGCTGTTGCTTATTTTGAAACCCTGCTGAAAAAATATGGCAAGGGAAGGGAACGCAAAACAGAGATCAAAGAATTTGACACGATCCAGGTAAAACATGTGGCCATCGCCAATACCAAATTATACCTGAACAGGGCAGAAGGTTTTATTGGAACAGGCTTGAAGAAAGATGAATTCCTGTGTGAGTGTTCTGATTACGATGATATCATTGCCTTTACCAAATCAGGTACCATGAAAGTGGTAAAAGTGTCTGATAAAGTGTTTATCGGGAAGGATATCATTCATGCAGCCGTATTTGAAAAGAATGATGAGCGTACTACGTATAACATGATCTATCTCGATGGTAAATCGGGTGTGAGCTATGCCAAACGTTTCAATGTAACCGGCATTACCCGTGAAAAAGAATACGATCTGACCAAGGGTTCTGAAAAAAGTAAAGTGCATTATTTTACTGCTAACCCGAACGGTGAAGCGGAGGCTGTGAAAATTGTGTTGAGCCCAAGCTGTTCAGCGCATAAAAAAGAATTTGATTTCTTTTTTGAAGAACTGGAGATCAAGGGCCGCAGCAGTATGGGTAACCAGGTAACCAAGTACCCCATTAAAACCGTTAAGTTCAAGGAAGCCGGACGAAGCACGCTGGCAGGAAGAAAATTATGGTTTGATGATAAATTTGGAAGACTGAATGCAGAAGAGAAGGGCCAGTACCTGGGAAGTTTTGAAGATGAGAAGATCATCGTGTTTTATAACGACGGTACTTACGAACTCACAGATACCGAGATCACCCAACGTTTTGAGCCGGAAAAGATAGCATTGATCGAAAAATTCAATCCCGAAAAGATCATCAGTGCCGTTTACCTGGATACCGATAAACAGCAATATAATATCAAGCGCTTCAAAATAGAGACCACTACGCTGAAATCGCAGTTTCTTTTTATCAAAGAAGGCAACGGTAACCGTTTGGAAGCCGTAACTACCGATGAGGAACCGATATTGGTGGTACAGACAGGACGGGGACAACAGGTGCGTAAAGCCAAATTCAAGGTAGCGAAGATGGTGGAGGTAATGGGATGGAAAGCGGTAGGTGCCAAACTCACAGATTTCAGTAAAACGATTGAAATGGAGTGGGAGCAAAAACCGAAGGATGAAAATGCACAACCCGAATTGTTTGGGTAAACCATGCAGGATCTTTTATCGTACGTTATAAAAAATCTTTATGGCAACACAGTATGCATTTGTCACGCGCTGGCAGATAAAAGCCCCTTTAACACAGGTATGGGATGCGATCCATTCTTCGCTTGAATGGCCTGACTGGTGGAAAGGGGTAGAAAAAGTGGTGGAACTGGAAAAGGGTGACGAAGAAGGAATTGGTGGCGTTCGCGAATATACCTGGCGGAGCATATTACCGTATAACCTGGCTTTTAACATGCGTTTGACGGAGTATGAAGAACACAAACACATGAAGGGTGAAGCTTTTGGCGAACTGGAAGGAGAAGGCGAGTGGCTGTTTGAAGAAAAAGACGGCATTACTTATGTACAGTATAACTGGACGGTCTTCACCAATAAAGCCTGGATGAATTACCTCGCATTCATGTTAAAACCCGCATTCAATTATAACCATGATGTGGTAATGAGCTGGGGAGCCAAAGGGCTGGCAAAAAAATTAAATGCAGAATTGATCAGTTACAAGTAATCCGCAACAAACCGTTCCTTTGGCCTTCGTGAGCAATGTAACTTCTCACTCAATGGAACTGTTTTATTTCTTTCGCCTTATCCGGAGCGTAGCGCTTTTACTCAGATCACTGGTAAGCATGGTCTCATAACGTGTATTCCCATCGTACAGGATCAACGCAGCGGTATTTGGCGGGATCATTCCCAGGTTTTCTGCAAACATGCTTAACTCATTCACTTCAAGGTTGGGATCCAGTTCAATGTTAAGACGGATGGCTTTATGGTTCAGCATACGCTTAGGAAGGATCAGTTTGTTGTTGAGGAACAGCGAAACAGAATCGTAATCAATCTCCCCGTTATCATAGATCTCCAGTCTTAATGTTGAATTGAACACCAGTAATTCTTTGGCAACTACTTTTCCTCTTTGGTTAAAAGCTTCTAAGGCGCTGATCTCCGTTTCAACAGGTTTTTGTTTGGCCGTAATAAGGGTATCCTTCTTTTCCTCCGGCTCATCATCTTTCATTACCATGTAAGCCGTATCATTCGATTTGGTTAATCGGAGGTTAATATCCGGTACCGTATACTTATGATCCTCATCCCCAAATAAACGGCCCGTTAATACAGATTCTGTTTTAGAAGCCAATAAGGTAAAACTCCCCGACATATTGCAATCAATACTGTTCTTCGCATTGGGCGACAGATAGTACATGACCGGGAACGGGTTGATCGTTAATTTATGTGTCTGCTCATCGTATAAGCCATTCATGTAGGCTTTTACCAGGCTGTCTTTAAAATAATACAACAGGTACCCATTCACCGATCTGCCTTTTTGCTGAAGCACCATTTCC
>CBHRAM010000443.1:0-2793 GCA_966076165.1 uncultured Chitinophagaceae bacterium | reverse complement strand
TAATGGGGGCATTGGCATCGGCTTATAAAATTACGGGTGATACAAAATATGTGCTGCAGGCCGTAAAACATCTCAAAGCCTGGTTTATGGATCCTGCCACGCTGATGAATCCTGATCTTGAATATGCGCAGGCGGTGATCGGCCTATTTAAAGGCCGTAGCTATGGGATTATTGATACCATTCATTTTATGGAAGTGGTACAGGCGGTGGTCGTGATGGAAAAAGACGCGGTCTTTGATAAAGAAGTATTATCCGGAACAAAGAAATGGTTTGCCCAATACATTCGCTGGTTGAACACAAGTAAGAATGGAATAGACGAAAAGAATGCAAAAAATAATCACAGTGTCTGCTGGGCCATGCAGGTGGCTTCTTTTGCAAGGCTCTGCGGTGACAGGGCCATGCTCGATACCTGCAGTAAATTGTATAAGACCGTTTTCCTTCCCAATCAAATGGGATTAGATGGAAGTTTTCCTTTGGAACTGGCACGTACAAAACCGTACGGCTATTCCATATTTAACCTGGATGCGATGGCTACTTTGTGCCAGATCGTATCCTCGCCCAATGATAATCTATGGTTGTATGAAACACCCGACGGTAAGTCGATCAAAAAAGGGATCAGCTATTTATATCCTTTTATCGCAGACAAATCCCGGTGGACGGGCAAACAGGATGTGATGTATTGGAACGATTGGCCGGTAGCACAACCCTTTCTCATTTTTGGTGCCCATCAATATTCCGTAAAAGAATGGTTCGATACATGGAAGCAGCTGGATCATCAACCAACGATTACAGAAGTGATCAGGAATGTCCCCATTCGCCACCCCCTGATCTGGTTGTGATCATAAAATCCTCGATCAATCAATCATACACTGTATCCGCAAAATCCGCGATCCTATTTGGAACTGTTTCTTTCAATCAGACTGCTTTTCAACACGATCTTATCAATACGGTTACCAAAGGTCTTTTTCTCGATCATACGGAATAATAAAGCCGCAGATTCTTTTCCCATTTCAAAAGCGGGTTGTGTAATTGTGGATAGGGAAGGGTTCAGTAATGATGCCGTTCGCAGGTTGGAGAAACTGATGATCTTCAGTTGTTGCGGAATTTTTACCCCCATATCATTGCACACATAATAAGTGGAGATCGCCAGTTTTTCAACGGTGGCAAAAACACCATCCGGCTTATCCTTTCCCTTAAGTAATTTTTTGATCAGGTCCAGGTTGGCCGCATTATCATTGGTGCATTGCACCACCAGTTTTGGGTCGGCTTTGATATTGTGTTTCTTCAGCGCATCTTCATACCCGTTCAACCGCTTATGTGCAATGGAAAGATAATTTGACAAGGATAGGCAGGCGATACGCTTACACCCCGCCTGTATCAGGTGTTCTGTGGCTTTAAAACCGCTTTCGTAATCATCAGTAGTAACCGTTGGGCATTCCATGGTTTCGGGTACACGGTCAAAGAAAACAAGCGGGATCCCGGTCTCATGAAGAGAAGCCAGGTGACTCACATCGGCCGTATCGCGGCAAAGTGAGATCAATACACCATCTACACGGCCGCCCTGTAAGTGACGGATCGTAGATTCTTCATTTTTATAATCTTCATGGGTCAGGTAAGTGAGTACATGATAACCTTTCTGCTGGGCAACCATCTGGATCCCGTCCATGGCCAAAGCAAAAAAGTTATTGGCTATCTCGGGTATCACAACAGCGATGGTAATGCTTTTTTTTCTGCGGAGGCTGCTGGCAAAGGGGTTGGGCTGGTAGTTGAGTTTCTCGGCCATCTCACGAACCCTTCTTTTTGTTTCGGCACTGATCTCATAACTGTCACGCAGCGCTTTGGATACCGATGATATCGAAAGCCCGAGTTCTTCAGCAAGCCTTTTCAGGTTAGTACTCATAATCGAAGTTGTCTTTTAGGTAGATAACTTCCTTGGGGGGAGGCTACCGGAATGATTCCGTTTCTAAGGTACAACAATTACGAAAAAACCTGAAAACGTTTTCGTAATCTACGAAAATAAAATACGCCCTATTGCGTACTATTGTGGCTGATTGTTTGGGTATCTTTTCGTAAACCTAATTCCCCCGATTGTTATGCCATTATTCTTTGCCCGCCTGTTAAAAACCGGTAAGTGTTTTCTGCTCATTGTAACGGTTGTTTTTCTTTCCGGATCAAGTGTGTATAGCCAGTTAAAAGATGATCTGGTGAGCCTGTCATCGCCGGATAAACAGTTACAGCTTTCTTTCCGCCTGCATGAGGGTGTGGCCATCGAATACAAAGTTGAATACCGGAAAAAAGAGGTGTTGGGCTGGTCGCCTTTGGGACTGGTTACTGCAAAAGGTTCTCTTCCTTCAGGAAAACTGGGAGCACCCAAAATAACACGTACCGGTAAGGATGAAACATTTGCATGGCCATTTGGAGAGAATGCTGTCATTCATAACCAATATAACCAGGTCAGCCTGCAATACCAACAGGAGGATGGCTTGCGTTTTACAATTGAAGCCAGGGTGTTTAATGATAACCTTGCTTTCCGTTATCTATTACCCGATGCTACGACCAGGGCTTCTCTAGCGATTGTAAAGGAAAATACCGGCTTTCGCTTTACAACACCGTATACTGTCTATCGTCATAATACAGAATCCGTATTCAGTCCTACAGCGATCAACGAATTAAAAAATCCTTCCGACTTTCCATTGATACTCGCTTCTCCCGATAGGTATATCAGTATTAACGAAGCCGCCAATGATCAATACACAAAAGCCATGATCGGCAAGGCTGAAACAGAAAATGCAC
>CBHRAM010000442.1:0-2794 GCA_966076165.1 uncultured Chitinophagaceae bacterium | reverse complement strand
CCGGCAAAAGAAAAACAGGCAAGCAAAACACAAAGCAGTGCAAAGTTTTTGATAGTGGTAAAACATCCGGAACTAACTATGGGAGGGCTCTTTGGCATCATTTTGCAATCGGTTGCTTAAATTCCGACATTTCAAACATAAATCCAAATTAATTTAGGCAGAACGCTATAGAGATTCGGCAAAAATGGTAATTGTAACCGATTGTAATTCTTTGTTGAAAAAAGTTGCCTGTTTATAGCCTGTATTTACCGAACGGTTGTGAGTTTTTATCTAGTAAAGTCTTAAATTGACAACTTTACAGATTCACTGTTCATCCCTTACCAAAACTAATTTCATGAAAAGATTATGCCTGTTCTTTTGCCTGGCGGCATTGGTGTCCATTTCTTTTACCGTCCATGCACAACTCCCTTCCCCCAAGGAACATTTCGGTTTCAACATTGGTGATGATTACCAATTGGCCACGTACACACAGACCGAAGCCTATTTTAAAAAATTGGCCGCCGTTTCCGACCGTGTGAAACTGGTTGATATCGGCAAGACCGAAGAGGGCCGTTCCCAATACATGTTCATTATATCCAGTCCTGAGAATTTAAAAAACCTGGACCGTTATAAAAAGATCTCTCAACAGCTTGCCCATGCAGAGAACCTTACCGATGAGCAGGCCAGAACATTGGCAGCAGAAGGTAAGGCCGTGGTTTGGATCGATGGGGGTTTGCATGCCACAGAAGTGGTGGGTGCCCATCAGCTGATCGAGATCATCTGGCAACTGGCCAGTAGGAAAGATGCGGAGACAGAAAAAATATTGAAAGATGTGATCGTGTTATGCGCCCATGCCAATCCCGACGGACAGGAACTGGTATCCAGCTGGTATATGCGTGAAAGCAATAAAGAAAAACGCACCACACAAAATTTACCCAGGCTGTATGAGAAATATGCGGGGCATGATAATAACCGTGATTTCTATATGTTCAATTTAAAAGAAACACAGAATCTGGGAAAACAATTGTTTGTTGAGTGGCTACCGCAGATCATGTATAACCACCACCAGACAGGACCTCCCGGTTCTGTAGTGGCCGGGCCTCCTTTCCGTGATCCGTTCAATTATACATTTGATCCTTTGGTAATGACCAGCCTGGATGCTGTTGGTGCAGCCATGATCAACCGTTTGAATGCAGAAGCCAAACCGGGTTATACACAAAGAGCAGGCTCTGTTTACTCTACCTGGTATAATGGCGGATTAAGAACCTCTACTTATTTTCATAATATGGTGGGGCTGTTAACAGAGATCATTGGTAACCCAACACCGATGGATATTCCCGTGGTACCTGATCGTTTGATACCAAGCAGTGCCAATCCTTATCCGGTATTGCCACAGAAATGGCATTTCCGTCAATCCATTGATTATTCCGTTGCCTTGAACTATGGTGTACTGATGTATGCGATGCGCCACAAAGATGAACTGTTGTATAATATTTATAAGATGGGGCGTAACTCCATTGAGCGTGGAGAAAAAGATACATGGACCTTATCACCCAAACGTTCCGCAGAGATCACTAAGATCTATCAGGCATCGCAAACAACCAATACAGCCGGTGCACGCAGGCCCGCTGATGCAGAACCAGCGCCGGATGCCGGATTTGGTAACAGAAACGCGATCCCTAGAAAAGTGTACGACAGTGTTTTCAAAAATCCATCTTATCGTGACCCGCGCGGGTATATCATTCCGGCCGATCAATCGGATTTTGCAACGGCCACCCGTTTTATCAATACGATGATCACCAGTGGCATGATCGTTCATAAAGCCACGGCTGCATTTACCGTTGAGAATAAACAATATCCTGCCGGTTCTTATATCATCAAGACCAACCAGGCGTTCAGGCCACATATCATGGATATGTTTGAACCACAGGATCACCCGAATGATTTTCAATACCCTGGCGGACCGCCTGTTGCTCCTTATGATGCAGCCGGTTGGACATTGGCTTATCAGATGGGCATTGATTTCACAAGGGTGTTAAATGCATTTGACGGGCCGTTTGAAAGAATTGCCTACGGACAATTGCAATCACCCAAAGGAAACATTACAGCAGCTAAAACCATTACCGGTTATGTATTGAATGCCGCTGCCAACAATTCATTTACAGTAACGAATGATCTGTTGAAAGCAGGTATTGAAGTTGACCGTATCAATGATTCGGTTACTGATACCCATTTTGCAAAAGGTTCTTTCTATGTTCCTGCATCGTCCAAAACCAAAGCGGTGATTGAAAAGCTGATCGCAGATTTTGGTGTGGATGCCATTGCGGTTGCCAAAAAACCATCCAATACCACAAAACTATCTGCTGCAAGGATCGCTTTATGGGATAATTATGGCGGATCTATGCCATCCGGCTGGGTGCGATATATTTTTGAGCAATACCATTTTACCCCCGAGATCATTTATGCAAAAGATATTGATACCGGTAACCTGAAATCGAAATACGATGTGATCGTGTTTGTAGGTGGTGCCATTCCTGCATTAAGCACAGGTGCAGCAGGCGGCCGTGGTGGCGGAGGTTTTGGTTTTGCTGAACCAAGAGCCGATTCTATTCCGGAAGAATACCGTAACCGTTTAGGAAGGGTTACTGCAGCCAAATCTATTCCGCAGTTAAAGAAATTTATGGAAGAAGGGGGTAATATCATCACCATCGGCAGCAGTACCAACCTGGCCTATCATCTTGCTTTGCCTGTACACAATGCCTTAACAGAAATTGTTAACGGACAGGAAAGAAATATTCCTGGCGAGAAATATTAT
>CBHRAM010000441.1:0-2821 GCA_966076165.1 uncultured Chitinophagaceae bacterium | reverse complement strand
ATGTTTTAACCGCGCCTTTGCGACTCTGCGTGAATATTTGCACGCAAAGGCGCAAAGGCGCAGTTAATACCCAAGTTACTGGATTTTGTTTTTATAACCTTTTGTTTTAGCTTTCTTATTCTAATGATGCCTATCAGATCTGTTGCCATATTGGAAAACCCGAATGCCGGTAAGGGCAGTGCGGGAAAGCTTGCTGCCTGGCTCAGTAATGAACTGGCTATCCGAGCAATTGATGCAAGGGTTTTCAAAGAAAACTGGCCCGAAAATTTTGATCCTTTCTCTGATATCTGGCTGATCGGCGGGGATGGCACCATCAATTATTTTATCAATCATTACCCCGACTGTGATAAACCTATTGCCCTTTTTAAGGGGGGCACGGGTAATGATTTTGCCTGGAAATTATATGGCGACCGCATAGATGCAGAACAGCTGGAACAGGTGTTGAACGCCACACCCAAATGGATCGATGCTGCAAAATTCAATGATACCCTCTTTATTAACTGTTTGGGAGTTGGGTTTGACGGCGAGATCATCAACTCCATGAAAGCGATCCGCTTCCTTGGCGGGCATCTGGGTTATTTGCTGGCTGTAGTCATAAAAATATTTTCTTTCAAAGAACATAGGTTTCAGGTCAAATCCAATAATGAAACATGGAATGAAGAATTTCTTCTCGCTATGGTTGTCAATTCCTCCCGTGCCGGCGGCGGATTCTTTATTGCACCCGATGCCAGTATCAACGATGGCAAACTGGATATGGTGCTTTGCAAGAAACTCCCTTTATTCAAACGCCTCAAATACCTGCCCGTGATCAAAAAAGGGAAACACATGCACCTACCCTTTGTGATACACCGTATGAACGAAAAATTCATCATTCAATGCGAAAAGGAAATGGCGATTCAGATCGATGGAGAATTGCGTTATGCAAAAGAATTACTGGTAGAGGTTTTACCGGCTAAGTTTCTGTTCAGGTATTAACTCCGCCTTCATCCGCCGATGTTGGTCATAAGACCAACATCGGCGGAACGGTGAAATAGTCTTAACTTTCCGTACAATTCATTTTTATGGACAAGAAAGGTTCCGGAGGACTGGTGTATTTTCTGTTAGGCATCTACACCCTGATGATCAGCTGGCATTATAACCATTCTGTCATCCTGCTCATCATACACTATATATTCTGGCCCATTTATCTTGTGTATGAATTGTTATCCGGCCATTTATCACATGATCTGTGGAAGACCATTCCCGAATCTTATTTTAAATAAGCGGACTCTTACATGCCCAATTGTGCCAGGGCTTCCAGGGGAATATCATACAATTGTTTGTTATCGGCTTCTATTTTCAGCCTGCCTTCGGGGCCATTATCGCCATGGATAAAGTATTTGCGCATAGACAATACCCGGCCCGAGAACATTTTGGTTCCCTCAAGACTTTCATAACTACGCAGAAGAATAGGCAGCATGGAAGGGTTCTCTATATTGCGGAATAAATGAAGGGAACGCTGGTAACCATTACCCAGCTGAAATACTTCATGGTAATGATTTCCGCAGGCCAGTTCGTGATGCAGCCGGTGATTGAGTTTTTCGATGTAAACAGATCCTGAGTCTACTACTACGATATTAATTTCTCCCATCAGTTGGTGGATTGGTATTACAATAATAACCAATACTGAGGAATGAACAAACCTCAGGGGGTCTTAAACTGCGCCTTTGCGCCTCTGCGTGAGATTTTTTGCACGCAGAGGCGCAAAGGCGCAGTTTGGGTTACCGGGGTTTGATTACTCGGTATTAAATGCTAAATTCATGATCGCTTAAGCACTCTATATGAAAAGAAAACTCCTTCCGGTATTATGTATCATCGCGCTGTTTTCCTGCGCAGGTGTAAAGAAATCTCAGTCGGGCAAATGGGTATCATTATTCGACGGGAAGTCACTGACCAATTGGAAAGTAGGTGCCAATGCGGAAACTTTTTCAGTGGATAGCGGTATGATCATCGTGCATGGCAATACGGCGCATTTATTTTATGATGGGAAATTGAAGGAGCATGATTTTAAGAATTTTGAATTTAAGGCGGATGTGATGACGTATCCCGGCGCCAATTCCGGCATCTATTTTCATACTATTTACCAGGAGAAAAGCTGGCCAGTGAAAGGTTATGAGGTACAGGTAAACAACTCACACACCGACTGGCGCAGAACCGGCAGTTTATACGGGATCAATGATGTTAAGGAAGTGTATGTGCAGGATTACGAGTGGTACACAGAATACATAAAAGTGGAAGGTAAACATGTGACCATTAAGGTGAATGATAAAACAACGGTGGACTATATTGAGCCTGATGATGTGAAAAGAGGAAAAGGAAATGAGCAGCGCCTGATCTCTTCCGGCACATTCGCTTTACAGGGACATGATCCGAAGAGTATTGTACATTTCAAGAATATTATGGTGAAAGTGTTGCCCGATTAGCCACGCCATAGTTGGTCGCCCGACCAACTATCCGGGAGCACAAATGTTGTTGGTCAGGCGACCAACAACGGCAGATCACTTCGTTTGCTGCGAGAGAAAATTACCCAGGTCCGGTATATGATCGGTATTGATAAAACCTGCTTTCCATTTCATCAACAGGGCCCAGAATACTTTTGTATCAGGCGCTCCCCAGAAACGAACCGGTTTCTGCAGTTTCTCAGATTTCTTTACTGCGGCCTGTATCTTTTTCAGATCGGTCTTAGGTAATTCTCCCGGGCCGTACCAGCTGGTATACTTTTTCCAGTCATCACTCAGCATGGCGATCTTAGAAAGTTCTTCCTGTGTATATTGTTTAGAGA
>CBHRAM010000440.1:0-2863 GCA_966076165.1 uncultured Chitinophagaceae bacterium | reverse complement strand
CCATGAAAGTGAGTGGTTTTACCTTCATTAAAAATGCTGTTCAGTTTGATTACCCGGTCACGGAAGCTATCCGTTCCATCCTTCCTTTATGTGATGAGATGATCGTTGCTGTGGGGGATTCTGATGATGGCACGCGGGAACTGGTTGCTTCTATTCCCTCAGATAAGATCAGGATCCTGGATACCGTATGGGACAAATCCTTGCTGCGCGATGGGGCTGTTTTGGCTGATGAGACCAATAAAGCCCTCCGTGCCATCAATAGTAATCCGGACTGGTGTTTTTATATACAGGGTGATGAAGTAATGCACGAACAATATATTGAAACGGTAAGAGAGGGCATGTTGCAATGGAAAGACCAGCAGGAAGTAGATGGACTGTTGTTCAAATACAAACATTTTTATGGTTCTTTTGATTATGTAGCCACTTCTTCGAAGTGGTACAGGAATGAGATCCGGATCATCCGGCCAGGCCGAAATGTTTATTCGTACCGGGATGCCCAGGGCTTCCGGAAGGGGAATGACGAGAAGCTACGCGTAAAAGCACTGGATGCTTATATCTATCATTATGGTTGGGTAAGGCCGCCTAAAACAATGATGGACAAGACCCGGAATTTTGGAAATTACTGGGGTGGAGATAATATTACGGAAGAATTCATCAAAGCCTATTCCGGCGATTTTGATTACTCGCAGATAGACATGCTCGAAAAATTCAAAGGCACACAACCGGAAGTGATGCGAGAAAGAATTGCCAAAATGAACTGGCAATTTGATTATGACCTCTCCTACAATAAAGTGACACCTAAGGAACGGTTTAAGCGCATCATAGAAAAAATTACCGGCAAAAGGCCATTTGATTTCAATAATTATATTCTCCTTCCCTGACACGGCAGATATGTGCATTTGCCACTTAAAGAAGGCTTAAAATAGACCACCGCTCAGATTATACTTTAAATCCGGCGCAAATTCTGATATCTTTAGCCCGATCAAAACCTTGCAAACGATGATCACCCCTTGCATACTCTGTGGCAACACAGACGCTAATGTATTGTATTCTGTAAAAGAGCTGCAACTGGGACTGGGAGAAGATTTTTCTTACCAGTTATGTGGCAGCTGTGGCAGCATGCAATTACAGAATGTGCCCGCAGATCTGGGCAAATATTATCCTAACGAAGATTATTATTCTTTTAACCTTGGCCTGCAGATCAGAAAGAAAGCCGATGTGTTAAGAAAGATAAAAGCCGATTACCTTTTGTTTGGCAGGAACAGATTATTGGGCAGCCTTCTCTCTATCGGCTACAAATTACCCGAACAGTTTCAATGGATGAAAGACCTGGGCGCCAAATATGATGATGCCATTTTAGATATCGGTACAGGCAATGGTAGTTTACTGGCGAGGCTTTTCCAGATCGGCTTTACCAATCTCACGGGTATCGATCCTTTTATCAATGAAAGCAAGGATTATGGTTCGATTAAAATTCTTAAGAAAGATATCTACGAAGTAACCGAGCAATATAATGTGGTGATGATGCATCATTCACTTGAGCATATGTTTGAGCCACAGAAAGTACTGGCACAGGCCATGAAGATTTTAAAACCCGGCGGCAGCCTGATGATCCGTATTCCGATCATGGGACATTATGGCTGGCAGCAATATGGCGTGTACTGGTGCGGCATTGATGCACCGAGGCATATTTTTATCCCTTCCGAAAAACAGATGCGGATTCTGGCAGAAGCCGCTGGTTTTGCAGTTGAAAAATTATATTACGACAGCAGCGATTATCTGATCTGGAGCAGCGAACAATATAAACAGGGAATCCCGCTTCACGATCCCAAAAGCCATATGTTTAATAAAGATGGAAGCAGCCAGTTCTCAAAAGAAGATATCAAACGTTTCAGGGCCATCATGAAAGTGGAGAATGAAAAGGGGAATGGGGATACTGCGGTTATTTGTCTGCGCAAAGGAGTTTAAATACATAAGGCCATAGGGTTGAAAAATCAGCCGGCGTGTTCGCCTCTGCTCAATTTTCTTATCTCAATCACTCTGCTGATATAGCTTTTATTGGTGAACCGGAAGATCTGGCTTTCATGTTTGAGCAGGAAGAAGAATAAAGGCCAGACAAACCCACCCTGCGCCTTTTGAGAAAACAACCGGTATAATTCGTCATAAAAAGAGTGGAAAGTTTTTTCATGATTTTTCAGCTCTTCTATCCAGTGTAGTTTCTCTACAAAATCCTGATACCGTTTTTCATGTGCCCGGGTACCTGCTTTTTGGGCAAGGGTGGTGGTTACTGTTTGAGAATGCTGTCTATATAATGTAAGCGCTTCGTTTACATAGCCAATACCTGTGAGGGAAGTAGCTTTTGCCGCAAACCAGATATCATGAGGGATCCCGGGTGGTATGGGCAATACATGGGGCAATAATTTTCTGTTCACCAGCATCGCATGCCCCCAAACCACATTACTGAAAATAAAACCACGTGTATCGGTTACCTCTCCCATGTTTCTGAGTTGGGACAGATTTTTTTGCAGGCTTTGTCCGGCTTCATCAATCAAAATACTATCACTGTACACCAACCAGCTATCACCGATAGCCTTATATAACTTTTCAATTTTTTCAGGGAGCCAAATATCATCCTGGTCGCAGAATGCGAGGTATTCCCCTTGCGCCTGCCCGGTAGCAAATTCAAAATTACTGATGGCCCCAAGATTATCCGGCTGATACGTTATGCGGAAACGCTGATCAGTTTCATATTCCCGTAAGATAGCTTTCGTATCATCTGTTGAACAATCATCCGAAATAATGATCTCCAGATGGGCCCATGTCTGTTGCAGTAATGATTCTATCTGCGCTTTCAAAAAACGTT
>CBHRAM010000439.1:0-2876 GCA_966076165.1 uncultured Chitinophagaceae bacterium | reverse complement strand
TTCAGTTCAATGCTAATTTCTTCACATTTTTTCTGGCGATACTATTTGTACTGCTCACGCTTACGAAATACGTGATCAGAAAATACCTGCATAGTGCTATTTATCAGGGAAAACTGTTCGATAATATCCTCATCGTAGGGTCAACACCCTCAGCCTTTGATTTTTATGAAACCATCAACAGGTATTATTATTATGGCTATAAATGCATGGGGTTTATAGACAATACCAGTACAAAAATGAATGGCTGCACTTACCAGGGAAAGATCAGCGACCTGGGCAGCCTGCTCAAACAAAATGCGATAGACGAAGTGGTGATCGCCTTGCCCAATACCCAAAATGAAGAGATCCAAAGCTGTATTGAGGTTTGTGATTTCTATACCACCAAAGCCAGGATCATCCCCGATCTCTCTCAGTATGCTTCATAAACCATACAGGTAAACAATATCGGTTTAATGCCGGTGATCAGTATCCGTTCATTACCGCTTGATAAACCGGAGAACCGCATTCTCAAAAGAACATTTGATATTATTTTCTCCACTGTTTTCTTTCTCACACTTGGATGGTGGGTTTTGCCGCTGATCGCGCTGGCCATTAAACTTACTTCCAAAGGGCCTGTTATTTTTAAACAGGAGAGATGGGGATTGAATAACGAAAAAATTGTGTGTTATAAATTCCGGACCATGGCTGCCGACAGTTCTGATATTGACGGGAACGGCTATTATAACCAGGCCAGTAAAGACGACCCAAGGATCACATCCGGCTTTGGCGCTTTTTTACGAAGTACCAATATGGACGAACTGCCCCAGTTCTGGAATGTGTTCTTAGGTAATATGTCGGTAGTGGGCCCGAGGCCACACCCCACGCCACTCAACCTCGAATCAATGCATACTGTTGAGAATTATATGCTGCGACACGTTGTAAAACCGGGTATTACCGGTTGGGCACAGGTCAATGGTGCAAGGGGAGAAACAAGGGTTCCGGGATCCATGCAGCAACGGGTTAATTTCGATTTATATTATATACATCGCTGGACATTCTGGTTGGATGGACAGATCATACTTCAAACTGTAATCAATGTTTTCAGGGGGGATCAAAATGCGTATTAATCAATACCTGAAAAGGAGTTGTATCCTTATCCTGTGCCTGCAATTGGCAACTGCCCAGGTTTCAGCACAAACAGTTTGGGAAACACATAACAAAGAAGTGTACAATTATCTATCCCGCATGGCCCAGAAAGGCACCATCCGTTTTGATGATAATATCCGCCCGCTCAGCAGAAAATATATTGCAGACTGCCTGGATTCTCTTTCACAAAAAAAAGAGCAGCTCTCTCCAACAGAAAAAAAAGAACTTTCGTTTTACCGGAATGAATATGGGAATGAATCGAATGCCCTTCCTACAGGGCCTAATGAAGCTTTACATTTTTTAAAGACCGACCCTTATCACAGATGGCGTGGATTTTCCGCAACGGGGAAAGATGTTTTGTTTCAGGCAGATCCTGTTTTTACAGCAGCTACCATTCGCGGTTCGGGCAAAAGCGTTACACAATCCAGTTCAGGCCTCAGTTTCTGGGGTTATGCGGGCAGGCATTGGGGTTTTCAATTTTTTTATAATGATATCACAGAATCGGGGAAAGGATTTGATTCCACCCGACAGAATACACCCGAAACGGGCATTGTAAGAAAAGACACTTCCCTGCACAGCAGCCAGAATTTTTCCCAATTCAGGGGAAGTATTTCTTATAGCTTTAAGAATGGATCGGTCAGTTTTGGGCAGGACCATCTCCTTTGGGGCTATGGGCAAAACGGCAAGATCGTACTCTCAGATAAGGCACCGGCCTTCCCTTTTATCCGTTTGGATTATAAACTGTTTTCCTGGCTGAGTTTTAACTACACACATGTCTGGCTGAATTCTGCATTGATCGACTCTAACCGAACCTATGCCACAGGAAACGGAATATATGGTGGCCAGCGACAGTTCTTTATTCCCAAATTCATGGCTACCCACAGCATCAATATCAAAGCGATGAAGGGACTTGATCTTGCCGCAGGAGAATCGATCGTTTACAGTGATCGCTTAGATGTGGGTTATCTGTTTCCTCTGATGTTCTTTAAGATCTACGATAATATAGTTAACAACAGCAATATCCATACAGGTTCAAACGGACAATTGTTCCTACAGGTAAGTTCCCGCAACCAGATTCCCAAAACCCATCTTTACACAACCCTGTTTATCGATGAGATCAGGGTCTCATCGATCTTTGATAAAAATAAAAGCCGCAATCAATTGGGGTATACCGTAGGTGGCTCCGTGACGGATGCTTTTCTTCCTTACCTGACCCTGGGAATGGAATATACAAGGGTCAACCCATTTGTATACAATAACCTCTTCCCTGCGCAGAACTACACAAGCTATAATTATTCCTTGGGCGACTGGATGGGTAATAATTTCGACAGGCTGACTTATACGGCCCGATATACTCCTTTCCCGCGGTTTAAATGCCTGCTCAGCTATCAAACCAGCCGGAAAGGTGCTGCAGGCACGGTGGACCAGCAATATTTTCAACAGCCTCAGCCGGCTTTTTTATTCAACCTCCAGAATAAGCAGCAGGAATTTACTGCCCGGTTCTCGTATGAGTTGATCAACAACCTGAACCTGAACGCTTTTTACAGCTCCCTGAACTTCGATAACCGGATAACGCTTCAAAAAACAACCCAAAACACTTTCAGCCTGGGGTTTAACTACGGATTATAATAAAATATATTTAAGGCCCCCGCAAGCTGTATAAATAACCCTGAATCAAGCTTTTGGGAGTGAAAATGAGCTTATTTTATATATCTATTTAGATGGCAAATATTTTCGATATTTGCGATAAC
>CBHRAM010000438.1:0-2880 GCA_966076165.1 uncultured Chitinophagaceae bacterium | reverse complement strand
GCTGCTTTAACCGAAGCTGCTTTAAAAGCCGCTAAAGCAAAAGGCATTACTACCAGTATTGACCTGAACTATCGTAAGAAATTATGGAGTAAGGAAAAAGCAAGAGAAGTAATGACCCGTCTTTGCCAGTATGTAGATGTTTGTATCGGTAATGAAGAAGATGCAGATACCACTTTAGGTTTTAAAGCCGAAGGTACCGATGTAACCAAGGGTGAATTAAACCTGGACGGTTACAAAAGTGTATTCAAACAAATGAAGGATAAATTCGGTTTCAAATACATTGCCTCCACCTTACGCGAAAGCCATAGTGCTTCTGATAACGGATGGAGTGCATTGGTATATGATGGAAACGAATTCTACCATACCAAACAATACGAAGTACGTATTGTGGACCGCGTAGGTAGTGGCGATTCATTTGCCAGCGGGTTCATCTATGGTCTGGCAACTGAAATGCCGATGGCAGAAGCTGCTGAATTTGGTGTAGCTGCATCAGCTATCAAACACACCATTCCGGGTGATCTGAACCATGCTACTTTAAGTGAGGTGAAGGAGTTGATGAAGGGGGATGGTAGCGGACGCGTTCAGCGCTAAAACTTATTGGGAAATTTTGGAATTGGGAAATTGGGAAATTGAAAACCCGGATCTCATTTTCAAATTCTCATATTTTCAAATTTTCAAATTGTTTTATGATCTTAGATAGTTTGTCGAATTCAGGTAAGTATGCGGGATTAAACCCATTGTTTGCGAAGGCATTTGCGTATATCAATGCAACAGACCTGGCTTCTCTGGAAACAGGAAAGTTTGATATTGATGGTGAGAATGTTCGTGGGATTGTTTCGGATAAGAATGGTGTTAAACCGGAAGAAAGCACGGCCAAGTTCGAATGCCATAATGCACATATTGATATCCAGGTTTGTATTCGTGGGAAAGAAACCCTGGGTTGGAAACCACGTGGTACCTGTGTGGCGCCAAGAGGAGAATATAATGCAGAGAAGGATGTGTTGTTTTATGATGATGCACCGGATATGTTCTTTGGTATGACAGATAACCAGTTTGCTATTTTCTATCCGGAAGATGTGCATGCACCGATGATCGGCGAAGGGCCGATCAAAAAGCTGGTGATCAAGATCAAGATCTAAGTATTTTTTGTTGTGAGATGATAAAGGATCGCATTCTGTACTTGTACGGGGTGCGATTTTTGTTTCCAGTTATACTCTGCGGTTATCTCTGCCTCTCCCCGTATCTGCGGTTGGAAGAATCCACACAAAATACAAATCACTATTTATCTGAAAGTAACCAACCGCTGAGGCGCAGAGTAGCAGAGATAGCCGCAGAGATCATCCTTTTGATTCTTCTTCTACGGTTAATACATCCTGATCCGTTGCATCACCCTGCTCCTGTAGTTTTCCGAAGGCAGCGGCCGTAGCATAATTGAGAAGGTCTTGCGGCTGATCCGGATTCGTGAGCAGGCCGTAGATCAATCCTGCCATAAAACAGTCCCCACTGCCGGAGCGGTCTACCACACCGGCGCAGGTAAATTCGTTGGAGATATAAGCTTTGCCGTTGATGAGCAGTGTAGTATAATAAAAAATATGATCGTTTTCGCTGTCAAAACGAAAAGTGTTGGCTACTACTTTGCATTTCGGAAATTTCTGCATGATCTCCCTGGCTGTAGCTTCAGCATGATCCGTATATGCTTTCTTCGTTTTCTTATCATGAATATTTTCATCGATGGCTGTTCCCAATAAAGTATTGGCACTCCAGATATTGCCCATGATCACATCACAGTATTGTACCAGTTGCGGCATTACTTCTACCGGTTGTTTGCCGTATTTCCAGAGTTTGGACCGGTAGTTAAGATCAACCGAGATAGTGATATTTTTTTTGGATGCTGCTTCCAATGCTTCCAAACAAACATCTGCAACGTTTTGATTAATGGCAGGGCTGATGGCGGTGAAATGAAACCAATTGATCCCTTCAAATATCTGATCCCAATCGATCATTCCTCTTTTCAGTTCCGAAAAAGAAGAACGGTCGCGGTCGTACACCACACCGCCTTTGATATCGGCACCGGTTTCCAGATAATATAACCCGATGCGGTTTCCTGAAAATAAGATCGGCGAGGTATTAATCTTTTTCCGTTGCAGGTATTGGATCACGTACTGCGACATGAAATTATCCGGTAGTACCGTACAATAGGTAACCGGAATATTCCAGCCCGCCAAAGCCGTGGCCACATTGGCTTCGGCTCCACCTACGAATAAGAGCATGGGATTTTTGTCTGCCCGCGCATCTTTGGGAGATGGTGACAAACGCAACAGTAATTCACCCATGCATAAAACATTATTCATAGAATGGTGTGGGGTTATGAATTTTGTTTATTGCTGATTGTTTATTTAGTTGACCCACCCCTCGGCCCTCCGAAGAGGGGATGAAGAATAAACCTTCAATTTATTTCATATCTGCAATGGCAACGGGGTCCATGTCTGTGAATGTATAGTTTTCGCCGGCCATTGCCCAGATAAAACCATAGTTGGTTGAACCAGGCCCGCAATGCACGGACCATGGCGGTGAGATCACGGCTTCATGGTTGGCCATTACTATATGACGGGTCTCCTGCGGCTCTCCCATTAAATGGAAGATGCGGTGTTGTTCCGGCACATCAAAATAAAAATATACTTCCATACGGCGGGTATGGGTATGTGGCGGAACAGAATTCCAGACACTGCCATCGGCCAATACTGTTAAGCCCATTACCAACTGGCAGCTTTGTATCCCATCCTGGTGAATGTATTTGTAGATCGTTCTTTTATTCGCAGTAGCCTGGTCACCCAGGTTAACAGGAGACGCTTCTTCCTTTGTCATCTTCCTGTTTGGGTA
>CBHRAM010000437.1:0-2904 GCA_966076165.1 uncultured Chitinophagaceae bacterium | reverse complement strand
CTGCAATCGCAGAAACGCGGTCTCACTTTTGATCACATAGTCAAATGCCTGGTGATGCATACAATCAACCGCTACTTCGATCTTGTCCTGTGAGGATAACATGATAACCGGTATTTCTTTGTTGATAGCTTTGATTTGATCCAGGGTCTGTATTCCGTTCATGGCTTTTGTATCTACACCATCAAGATGATAATCCAGAATGATCACATCGGGCTGCACATCCATTCCGGCTATACATAATTCCCCGGTAGCAAATGTTTGCACGCTGAAATTTGGAAATTGAAGAAATTCGATCTGTAATAATTTGAGGAATACGGCATCATCGTCAACCAGAAAGAGGTTGATCTTTGGTTCAGTTTTCATTTGCTTTTTCTTTAATATGGTTAAAAGCTTCTGTTAATTCTGTACAAGCCTGGGTGCAAACGTCTTCCAGCTGCAATATCAGGTCATTCATCAGCGTTTCTTCCTTTTCGGAAGCCGCATATTCTTTTACCCTTATCGCCATTTTTTCAAAGTCAGTATTAATGCCCATGATGGAGAAGGAAGGTATCATTTTGTGAACGGCAGACTGTAATAAACTCCAGTTTTTATCGGCCCAGCTTTTTTTCATGTTGTTGATCAAAGCGGGTGTTTGTTCCAGATAGATCGAGATCATCTCCATCATTAAGGCTGGATTAGCCTTTGTGCGACGGGTTAAATAATCCAGGTCTGTATACTTGGTTTTTTTCAGTTGTGATGCAGGTAGTTTTGATTCGTCGCCCGCTATAGTAAAACTCGGTTTTTTTACAGCCCCTATGATTTTACTGTATAATAAGCGCTCATCTACCGGTTTGGCAATATAATCATTCATCCCTACTGCTTTACATTTGGCAAGATCAACCGTGGTTACATCTGCAGTTAAGGCAATAATGGGTATGGTAAGCTGCATGGTATTGCGTATGTATTCAGTAGCCTCAAAACCATTCATTTCCGGCATTTGAAGATCCATCAGGATGATATCATAAGATTGAGTTTCCAGTTTCTCAATAGCAATTTTCCCATTACCTGCTATATCCCTTTCAAATCCAAAATCGTCCAGTAATGTTTTCATCAACAACTGATTTAACGCCATGTCCTCCACTACCAGCACTTTTATATTCATGTTCCCCGGTTCAGGTTCAGCGAGAAGTATTTCAACTTCCGCTTCTGCTTTTGTTTTTTGAAAATGCAATACAAAACTGAAAGTAGAGCCTTCACCTATTTTACTGGTAACCGTTATATGTCCCCCCTGGGGTTCTACCAGTTGTTTAACAATAGCGAGGCCTAAACCTGTTCCACCGTAGATCCTGGATGTACCACTCGACGCCTGTTGAAAATTTTCAAAGATCTTCTCTATTTTACTTTCTGATATGCCAATTCCGGTATCTGTTACAGCAAATTCTATGTTTACTTTCTCTTCGTCTTGTGAGAGGAGCCGGACACTTACAGTAATTTTTCCCTGTGATGTAAATTTTACTGCATTACTAACCAGATTTAAGATAATCTGGTGCAGGCGAACAGGATCACCTACCAATACTTCCGGTATATTTCTGTCATATTCTTTTACTAACTGAAGGTTCTTTTCCTGGATCTTTGTTTCAAACAAATGCAGCATAGCAGAAATGGAGGATGCCATTTTAAAAGGTGTTTGCTCAAAGGTCATTTTTCCTGCATCTACTTTTGCGAGATCAAGGATATCATTGATCAGAACAATTAATGCATCGCCGCTCATTTTAATGGCGGTGAGGTATTCTTTTTGTTTGGCTGTCAGGTCTGTTTTCAATACCACTTTTGTAAAACCGATGATCGCATTCATGGGCGTGCGGATCTCGTGACTCATATTCGATAGGAATTGCTGTTTGGCTTTTACCGCATCTTCCGCAATTCTTGTGGCATCTTCTGCAATCTTTGTAGCCGTTTCCGCCTTACTCTGGGCTTCTTCCGCAATGCCGGTTGCCAGCTCAGCAAATACTTTAGCTTCAATAAATTCTTTTTCAATTCTTTTCTGTTCGGTAATATCTCTGGCTACTACCACGGCACCTAAAACGTTTCCCTGATCATCTTTATAGATAGAACCATTGAACAACACATCTGTCAATTTATGATCACGCATGGTAAGCGGATAGTCGGCCACAAAACCTTTTGCAAAAATATCCTGGTACACTTCCCTTGCCTTGTGTGGCTCGGTAAAATATTCAAAGAAATTAGTGCCAATCAATTTGTCCCGTTCCATACCGGTTATTTTTACCGTTGCTTCATTCATGTCCATGATCTTTCCTTCGGTACTGATAGTAACCAATGGGTCGAGACTGGCTTCAATAAGGCTTCTGGCGTATTCGGATTGATTTCTGGTGTTTGGCATTTTTGCTTTTTAATCTGATTTCGGTAATTCACTGTTCCCAATATCTTCTATAGGGTTTCGTCTTTTCTGTTTCAGCTGTTTAAAATGAGTAGGCGAAAACCCGGTCACTTTCTTAAACTGGTTGGATAAATGCGCCACACTGCTGTAATTCAGCTTCCAGGCTATTTCTGTGATATTGAGCTCATCATAAATGATCAGCTCTTTCACTCTTTCTACTTTATGTATGATAATGAATTGCTGTATGGTCATTCCTTTCACTTCAGAAAAGAGATTAGACAGATAGGTATAATCATACTGCAGCTTTTCACTGATATGATTTGAATAATTCATGATCGGTAATTCATCCGATCCATGGATCATCTCCGTAATTACGTTGGTGATCCGTTCAATGAGAATGGCTTTTTTGTCATCCATCAATTCAAGCCCCGAAAGTAACAACGCCTTTTTCAGTTCAGTTCTTTGATCAGCCGACAACTCTTCCATGATCTCAACTTCACCCAGGTCCACAACGATAAAATGAAGAT
>CBHRAM010000436.1:0-2908 GCA_966076165.1 uncultured Chitinophagaceae bacterium | reverse complement strand
AAAAAGGTATTACCGTGGCTGGGAACAACCTGGTAATACCTCTTTTCAAAACCTTGCATGAAACATTTATGAAAAATGATCCCTGTAAAACTATTTATTGTTCCAACGCTGTTGGGAATATATAGGCGAGTTGCCTGTTTGTATCGGGGAAATTAACGGGTTTTAGAAAGCGTTAACAATTGATCGTACACACTGCTGTAACTGCTGCCGATCGGGATCTCTTTTCCGGCGATCCAGAGTTTGGTCTTACTGAATTTTTCAATACGGCTTAGCGGTACAATAAAAGATCGGTGCACCCTTACAAAATCGCGGGGAGGTAATTTTTCCTGGATACTTTTAAGCGTCATCAACGTTAGTACCGGGTTGGGTTTGATGTAGATCTTGATATAATCATCCAGCGCCTCGATCAACTCAATGTCTTTGAGGTTGATCTTCATGATCTCGTAATTCACTTTTACAAAGATGGAGTTCAACTGCAGTTCCTGTGAGCTTAAAAATTCAAGGTATTCATTGGCCTTATAACAGGCTTTCAGAAAACGGTCGTATTCAAAAGGTTTCAGCAGGTAATCTACCGCGTCTACGTTAAACCCTTCGGCGGCAAAATCTTTATACGCAGTGGTAAAGATCACAGGAGGTTTTTCTGTGAGGTTCTTGTAGAACTGCATACCATTAATATCCGGCATTTGGATATCCAGGAAGAGCAGGTCCACATTATTGTGTTGCAGATAAGCTTTTGCTTCATCTGTGTTTGTGAAGGTTTTCTCAAGTTTCAGAAATGAGATCTTCCCGCAATATTCATTGATCAATTGCAGTGCCAGTGGCTCATCATCTATTGCTATACAACGTATCATCAGGTTATGATCTCTAAGTGAACGGAATAATAATTGTCTTTTTGTGTGGTGCTCAAGGTATGTTTGCCCGGGTACATCAGTTCCAGGCGCCTTTTTACATTGTTAATGCCAATACCGGTATTTTCCATCAGGTTATTCTCAGAAGGTACGATATAATTTACAGTTGAGAAGATCACCTTATTAGCTTCTGTTTTGATCTGGATATCGATACTGGATGATTCTTTGGTACTCACCCCGTATTTAAATGCATTCTCCACAAAAGGAATGAAAAGGAGCGGGGCGATCAGCAATGTTTCCAGGTTCCCTTCAGCAGAAAAATTCAACACCACTTTATCGGTAAGCCGCACTTTCTGCAGGTCAATAAAATTATGGATGAAATCCACTTCATTGTTCAGGGGCACAAGGTCACGCTGTGTTTCGGTAAGGATATACCGCATAATGGCTGATAATTTCATCACGGCCGGCGCTGTCTTTTCACTTCTTACCACGGCGAGTGAATAAATATTATTCAGGGTATTAAAAAAGAAATGCGGGTTTACCTGCGATTTCAGGAAAGAAAGTTCTGTATTCAGTTTTTCATTCTCGGTCTCCTTCCTTGTCTGCTCTGTCTGCAGCCAGCGCTGTATCACAGAGATACAGGTACCCACGGTAAAGATCAGGAGAAACAGTACTGTGTTATAAGGATCGGCACCAGAACGGTTCCCGCCACGCATCATACCCGGAAAATGTTTTTTACCGGTATACGCAGGATTCCGGATAAACTCGCGGTTATTGGGATTGAATACTTCCGGCTCTGCAATCCAGGTAGCGATCTGCCTGGGTATATACAGAAAAAAGAAGAGGCTCGCCACAATGGAGAGTACATACCATAACCATTTTTCCTTAGCAAGAAATTTAGGGATCAGGAATAAGGTATTCAGGTAGTAGAACAATACCAGGAATACATTATTGCAGATAATGGCTGCCAACTGGTGGTCGCTCAGGCTAAACTCCCGCATACGCGGAAAGAATACCAGGTAAGGGAGTGTAAAAAAACAAACCCATGCCGCCATATGGGCAATGATGGTGACGATCTTCTTATTGTTCTTGTAAGGCAAGTACTTGTGTTTTGATGAATGAATTTAGAAATTAATTACATATTTCGTCCAGATACTTTGTTCTTTAAACCGGCTGTCAGAGGTATCAAAACTCGGTGCATTGGCCCTGCCTGCCCCGCTGTTTCCGCCACCTCTTCCTCCGCCACTACCACCTCTTCCGATACTGCCACCTGCCGGAACGCCCACAATCGCCGTAGAACTGGATACCGCCTGCGGAGCTTCTACACCGTTGATCTTCCAGCCAATACCCAAAGGCTTGCCATTGAGTGCTGCCTGAGTGCCGATGAAACGGATAGGAACCATGTATTCCAGGTGAAAAGTATTGCTATCGTCCCACTCAAACGCAACATTCACCCCGTTCTCCACTACGATCATCTGCTGTTTGTCTTCCTGGTCTTCAAAACCAAAGGTTTTTAAGATGATCATGGTAGCTGCCAGGTTTTCCCTCATCTCTTTGAGGTCAGGCCCCTGTGCGCCTCCATTCTGGTCACCACCACGGGCAGCCCTTCCGCCCCCGCGTCCACCAAAACCTCCGCCACCTTCTTTCTTGATCGGGAACTCAATACCTGTTCCTTCTTTCTTTTTTCCTTTTTTATCAATATACAGGTTCATCCCCTGCATCATCATTTTCGTTTGTGTTCTTTGATCGCTCACCCTCATTGCCAGGTAAATATTATTGGCATCGTGATCGATCGAATAAGCGATACCCGTTTCTTTATCCACTTCAAACTTATCCGCTTTCCATTCACTGGTATTGCCGTCCACCACATGGGCAATTTTTGCAGTGGTGTCATTCATGTGTAACCCGTTAGCCATGCTTTTAGTCGCGAAAAGACATACCACCGGGAGGATGGTGATCATAGTAAAGTGTCTCATGTGCAAGTAGTTTGTACCAAATCTATTCCTCCCCGTGAAGCTTATAAAAGAAAATGGGTGAAAAGGGGGGTGGTGTCGGTGAAA
>CBHRAM010000435.1:0-2926 GCA_966076165.1 uncultured Chitinophagaceae bacterium | reverse complement strand
GCTAAACTGCCGGTATTGGTAATACTTACACTTACCTGTATCTGGTCGTTCATAACCGGGGCACTAAGTTTTAATTTACCGGTGCTGAACTGTGTATAGGAAAGCCCATAACCAAAAGGATAAGCTGTTTCTACGCCAAAACTATTATAATACCGATACCCAACATACACGCCTTCTTCATACACCACTTCGGCATCCACTTGTTTTTGTCCAAACAACCCCGGCTTCTCTGAACCGGGTATTTCACGGCCGGGGAAATTCTTGGCAGTCACATCATCTTCATAGCGGGCCGGAAAAGTAGTAGCCAGTTTACCGGAAGGGTTTACTTTTCCTGAAACCACATCTGCTATGGCATTACCCCCTTCTAATCCGGGCTGCCAGGCCAATAAAACAGCATCTACATCTTTGCGCCATTGCATCAGATCTACCACGCCACCAATATTCAGGGTAACAAGTACTTTCTTTTTCTGTGCATGAAAAGCCGCAGACACTGCTTTGATCAACGCTTTTTCTTTTTCAGTGAGATAATAATCGCCAGCAGCTTTTCTGTCGTTACCCTCGCCGGCATTACGGCCAATGGCGATCAGGGCAATCGCAGATTGTGTTGCGGCTTTGCGGATCAACTCATCTGATGCCGACATCTCTTCAATAGGTTTTACCGGGCTCATCAGTTCTTCCATTAAGCTGCGTTTGGGCTTCTTTGCGTTTTCTGCAGCCATGTATTGGGCATAGGCACGATACAGATCCGTATTCAGTGCATATCCTGCACGAAATAATCCATCAGCCAGGGAAACGGTATACATTTTATTTACATCACCACTTCCGGTACCGCCGGCAACCAGATCCAGTGAATTGTTTCCGAATACGGCAATCGAAGTGCCTGTTTTGATCGGAAGGGTTTTCCCCTCATTCTTCAATAAGATCATACCTTCTGCCGCTGCTTCGCGTGATAATTGTGCATTCTCTTTTAAAGGAGGGTTATCAGTGAATTTGTAACCTTTAAAACTGGGTGTCTGTAAAATGATAGTGAGGATCTCGGCTACATTCCGGTCGAGTATTTTTTCGTCCAGTTGCCCGTTCTTTATGGCATCCAGGACTTCCTTTTTTTGTGCAGGTAAACCCGGCATGACCAGGTTATTACCGGCGATCTGTTGTTTTACCGCACTCTTGCCACCAAACCAATCGGTCATTACAAAACCTTTGAACCCCCATTCATCGCGAAGAATAGTACGCAGAAGTTCGGGGTTCTCAGAAGTATACGGTCCGTTCAGGAGGTTGTAAGAACTCATAATGGTCCATGGATTGGCTTTCTTCACAGCGATTTGCCAGCCTTTCAGATAGATCTCGCGCATAGCTCTTTCACTAACAATCGCATTAACGGAACTTCTGTTGGTTTCCTGGTTGTTGGCAAAAAAATGTTTGGCCGATACACCCACACCACTGCCTTGTATACCTGTGATCATGGAAGCGGCGATATTACCGGTGATAACCGGATCTTCTGAATAGTATTCAAAATTGCGGGCGCCTAATGGATTACGGTGAATATTCATACCGGGGCCGAGAAGGATATCAATACCATACTCTCTGGCTTCTGCCCCCAATGCATTACCTACTTTACGTACCAATGCCGTATCCCAGCTGGAAGCCAATAGTGTACCGATTGGCCAGGCCGTGGCATAATACATCCGGCTCTTGCCGGCATTAAATGCGTGGATCCCTGCAGGGCCATCACACACCACCAATGCGGGTATACCTAAACGGGGAATGGCAACTGTACTGCCTGCAGCACCGGTTACTCTTTTCTGTGCATCGGTAGGTTCGCCGCCTGCACCTGGCATGGGCATACCGGGTACATACATTCCCTGACCAACTACAAGGTTTACTTTTTCATCGAGCGTCATTGCTTTTACAACATCCGTTACCGGACTTTTTCCCAGCTGCGGCTGTGCATATATGCTGCTTGCGGAAAGTAGTACCGCCAAAAGGAGTAATAATTTGTTTACATAAGATTTCATAGCAAGTATCGGTTTAATAAAAAATGAATGCGTCATTATGACACAATGATAATTCATTTTAACCGATTCAGGAAAATTTACTTGTCCCGGAAGTTTGTGTGTAGCGTGGCTCGTGTGTAGGAATTGTTACCGGAGAGAATAGGCAAAAGCCCGTAAAATCAAGGGAATGATGATTTACAGGAACTTATATCCGACAAAAAAGGTTATACAACGCATGTATAACCTTTTTTGTCGGATGAGTATGAACCAGGAAATGTCTTGTTACTTAAATTCTTTGATCTTGATATTCCTGAATGAAACGCCTTTGGCCCAATCCTGTAATCCGATATGGCCCTTGGTTGCTTTTCCAAAATCCGGAAAGACCTTTAAGCTGCTTTCCGCTACGAGGTTCTTCCAACGGGCACTATTGATCTCTTCCTGGGCGGTCAAAATCCCATTTAACCAAAAACGTACCTGCCCGTTTTGCTGAACGATCCTTGAATGGTTCCATTCCCCAAAAGGTTTTGGCTCTGCTTTGTTTTGTAAGGGAGCAAGCCCATAGAGACAACCGGCTGATTTCTTCCCGTTCTTAAGATAATCGGCAGCCATATTTGCGTTATCCAATAACTGGTATTCCGGTCCTGTGGCCCAGGTGGCCATGTAAGCAGTATCTTCTTTTACATTGATGAATACGCCACTGTTTCCTTCTTTGGCGATCTTCCATTCAAAGACGAGGTCGAAATTTTCATAAGTTTTATCTGTTGCAATATCGCCACGTATACCGGTCTTTTCATTCGTGTCACTTGTTAGTTCACCATTCACTACGGTCCATGCAGAAGCAACAGTTGGTTGATTGAAAAGATGCCAGCCCTGCATTGTTTTGCCATCAAACAATAGCACCCATCCGTCTTTTTTCTCTGTTTCAGTAAGTG
>CBHRAM010000434.1:0-2927 GCA_966076165.1 uncultured Chitinophagaceae bacterium | reverse complement strand
CTTTTGCGGCGATCATACCGTTAAAAGAATCTTCGAAGCAGATACACTCAACAGGCTTACTGTTCATTTTGGCGGCACAATCCAGGTACACCTGTGGATGTGGTTTGCCAAAGGGAAGTGCTTCTGCGGAAGTAGTGGCGTGTAAATATTTTTGAATTCCTGTCATACCCACCACAAGGTCGATCAATGCAGGAGGTGAAGAAGTGGCCAGTCCGATCCTGAATTTTTTTCTTTCAAAGAAATCAAAGATATAAGGTACACCCGGAAGGATCCTTCCACGGCGTTCGATCCTGTCGAGCACGCCTGCCACGATCTTTTTTTCTGCACGGCCATATTCTTCCGCACCGATATTAAAATAGGTAAACCACCATTGTACAAATTCCTTTGTGCGCAGACCGGTTGTGGTCTTGTATTGCTCTTCGGTAAGATCCACACCGTATTGTTTAAACACATCGGCGGCTGCTTCATTCCACAAAGGCTCACTGTCTATGAGTAAACCATCGATATCAAAAATGACCGTATTCAATTCCATGATGCTTATTTAAGGCAGCAAAAGTATTAGCAGGAAGGATAGCATGACAGGATGAATTGCCTTATTTTTAAATAATAAAGTCACATTTTCCTGACATTCCTTATTTTGCAAGGCTTGTCTAAACGAATGCTATGAGAATAATTGAACGTTTAAGATACATTAAGGTCGTTCGTTCAGTGGTTTATGGTGTGGTGGGTATATTCACCTATCCCGGTTTGGTGCTATTCAATAAGATCCGCATCGAGGGTACCGAGCATCTGGAAAATCTGCCCCGCCAGAATGTACTTTTTGTAAGTAATCACCAGACCTATTTTGCCGATGTGATCGCATTCATCCATATTTTTTGTGCGGTGAAATGGCGTAAACGTAACCGACTCGGGCTTCCTTATTACCTGCTCAACCCTTTTACGAACCTTTATTTTGTAGCGGCCGAAGAAACCATGAACGGCAGCTGGATCAGCCGCCTGTTTAAATCTGCCGGTGCGTTAACCATCAAAAGAACCTGGCGTTCTGAAGGGATGGATATTGAGCGTGCCCGTGATGAATCCGATACCCAGAAGATCAATGAGGCATTGGATAAAAGCTGGGTGATCACTTTCCCGCAGGGAACAACCAAACCCTTTGCACCCGGAAGAAAAGGTACTGCGCATATTATTAAGAATAACCAACCCGTAGTGGTGCCTGTGGTGATCAATGGTTTCTGGCGGGCATTCAATAAAAAAGGGCTGGTGTTTAAAAAGAAGGGCTCGCTGTTGTCCGTTCGTTTTAAAGAACCGATGATCATTGATTATACAAAGCCGGTGGAAGAAATTCTTGACCAGGTAATGGAATCCATTGAACAGAGCAAGACTTATATGCTCAAGGGCAAACACCATATTATGCATTTGCTTGATAAATAAAAAATGTCCCTGGTTAAGGGACATTTTTTATTAGTCTTTTATAAAGAATGCTTTCAATTCACTGGCGTCATCCGGTTTCATTTTTCCGGCTAATACCAAACGTAATTGCCTTCTTCTTAATGCGCCATCATATAAACGTACTTCTTCTTCTGTTTCAGGGATCACATGCGGAACGGCCCGTGGTTTACCATTCGGGTCCAATGCTACAAAGGTGAAGAATGCTTCATTGCTTTCGTATTTATATTGATGCAACAGGTCTTCGCCCCAAACGCGGATATGGATCTCCATCGAGGTATTGAATGCTCTGCAAACCTGGGCTTCAATGTGTACCACATTACCCAGTTTGATGGGATTCTTAAAACTCAGGTTATCTACAGAAGCTGTCATACTGGGTGTATTGCAATGCCTACCGGCTGCAATGCCGGCGGCTATATCCATCCAGTACATCAATCGTCCCCCCATCAGGTTTCCGAATGTATTGGTGTCGTTGGGGAGTACCAGTTCTGTCATGGAGGTGTGACTCTCACTCGCTTTCTTTGCTTCCATTTTATTGATTTATTGCAAAAGTAAGTTCTAATTATTTAATGATGCGTTGTGATGGTTGTGGGGACACAACCACGGCGTCTCTCAGATAACTACCTGTTCCAGTTTTTCCAGGTAAGCATTATCAACATCGGCGCCAATACCCGGTGCATCGGTTAATTGTAAATGCATGCCTGAATAGGTTACGCCGCCAATCACCGGATCAAGTGTATGGCCGATCAAACAGGTGTCGAGGTCATAGAATTTAACATTATCCTTGGCCATCGCAAAATGCACTTTGGCGGTTAAGGCCACCCTGCTTTCGAGCATGCCACCCATCATACAGGCAATATTATTTTTTTCGGCCACTTCATTGATCAATAGAGCTTCATGAATACCGCCGCTTTTGGCAAATTTAATATTGATATACGCGCAGGCATGGTTACGGATGATCCGTTCTGCATCATAGTGTGTAAATACACTTTCATCGGCCATTAAAGGGATGGGGGATATTTTGCAGAGAGCAGGTAATAACTCGTCATTCCATTTACGCATAGGTGCTTCGCAGAACTGGATATTGAATTGTGCGAGTTCGGTTAAAGCCAGTACGGCATCATCATAACTCCAGCCCTGGTTGGCATCGATTCTTAAGATGATCTCATGGCCAACAGCCTGCCTGATCTGTCTTATCCTTTCAATATCTTCTTTTGGGGCTTTCCCTAATTTTACTTTGATCATGCGCACACCTTTTGCTTTGAACTCAGCGGCGCTCTCTGCCATTTTCTCCGGGGTACCTATGCCAATGGTGAGATCGCTTTCGATCGGTTTCTGTTTTCCGCCAAGATATTGATACAAAGGTTGGTTGGCTGCTTTCGCTGCCATATCATATAATGCAAGGTCAAATGCACTTTTGGCGGTATAGTTACCGGCTGTGAACAGATCGAGCTCATTCAGTCTTGCATCAATATCACCTG
>CBHRAM010000433.1:0-2929 GCA_966076165.1 uncultured Chitinophagaceae bacterium | reverse complement strand
TCCTGAATTTGCCGGGGCAGGGGATGGGTTAACGGTGCTTGATTTTATCAATCAACCAGATTCTTCTGACGCACTTAGTCTGCAACTCGTGATCTCTGAAGAAAAAGACAAAGTTGGGCGGTTAGTAGAACTGCTGAGTTTTATTCAGTCAGAACCTGCCTTGATCTTTTGTAACCACAGGGATGCCGTAGAACGCACTGCCACTTTATTAAAGGAAAAAGGAATTGAATGTGCCGCTTTTCATGGTGGCATGGAGCAGATGCAGCGCGAGCAGACACTGATCCAGTTCCGTAACGGTAGCGTTCGCTTCCTGGTTGCTACCGATCTGGCTGCCCGTGGACTGGATATTCCGGAGATGAAACATGTGATCCATTATCATCTTCCTTCTACAGAAGCCGAGTTCACCCACCGCAACGGGCGCACTGCAAGGATGGAGGCAACCGGTACAGCATACCTCTTGATACATAGTGAAGAACAATTGCCTTACTATATCCGCCAGAAACCCGAAGTACTCGAGATTCCATCGGGATTAAAACTGCCTAAGCCTGCCGAATGGGTAACGATTTATATCAACGGTGGTAAAAAAGATAAACTGAATAAAGTAGATATCGTTGGTTTCTTCTCACAGAAAGGCCATTTGGCAAAAGAGGATATGGGCCTCATCATCGTAAAAGACCGGAATGCGTTTGTGGCGGTTAAGAAACACAAAGTAAAAACCCTGCTTCCATTGGTTCAGAATGAGAAGATCAAGGGAACAAAGTATAAGATCGTAGTGGCGAGATAGATCAGTTATTATGGACGCAGAGGCGCAAAAGCGCAAGGAAGAGCCAACTGCGCCTTTGCGCCTCTGCGTGCAAATTTCCTCCTGCCCATTCCTCAAATAAGTTCCCTACATTTATACCCACAACGATTGCCATGCCCCTCCACCGTAATTTCACTTACTGGATCGATAAGCGTGTCTGGAAATATTATTTCCTGATGCTCTCCCTGCAATTAGCGAAGTAATGTTAAGTCCATGGTCGATAGACCATGGACCATAGCAGATCGGCTACTTACCCATACTTTCAATTCTTAATTTCTAATTTCTAATTTTTAATTATTAATTAAACCCCATGCCTCATTACCATACCCTCGGATCCATCCCGCATAAACGCCATACACAATTCCGAAAGCCGGATGGGACCTTATATTCGGAACAGTTATTTTCTACCGAAGGTTTCAGCAATGATTATTCGATCCTCTATCATACCTGGCCGCCTACACAGATCATTCACACAGATGAACCGGTGAATATGATGCCGAGAGTGGCGGAAGAGAAAATGCTGAAGCACCGGAGCTTTGAAGGATTCCAGGTTAAACCCGAAGCCGATTTTCTGCAAAGCCGTAAACCTGTTTTGGTGAATAGTGATTGTCATGTAGTGCTGGCGGCGCCGCAGCAAAGTATGAAAGATTATTTCTACAAGAATGCCGATGCAGATGAAATGATCTTTGTACATGAAGGCAGCGGTAAACTCTGTTCACAATATGGGGAACTTCGTTTTGCGTATGGTGATTACCTGGTGATCCCGCGCGGCACCATTTACCGTATGGAATTTGATACTACCGATAACCGTTTGTTCATTGTAGAAAGTTTCAGCCCTATCCGTTACCCCAAAAGATATGTAAGCAAAAACGGGCAACTGCTTGAACATTCCCCTTATTGCGAAAGAGATATCCGCACACCGCAGAACCTGCTAACGATCGATGAAGCGGGTGATTTTCTGATCAAAACAAAAAAGAAAAGCGTATTGTATGGATTGCATTATGCCCATCATCCTTTTGATGTGGTAGGGTGGGATGGCTGCTGTTATCCGTTTGCCTTCAGTATCCACGATTTTGAACCCATTACCGGGCGCGTACACCAGCCGCCACCGGTACACCAGACATTTGAGGCGCATAATTTTGTGGTCTGTAGTTTTTGTCCGCGTTTATATGATTATCATCCGGAGGCGATACCTGCTCCATACAACCATAGCAATATTGACAGCGATGAAGTGCTGTATTATGTAGCCGGCGATTTTATGAGCCGTAAGCATGTAACCCGCGGCATGATCACCCTGCACCCTGCCGGTATTCCACATGGGCCACACCCCGGGGCCGTTGAAAAAAGTATCGGTAAAAAAGAAACCCAGGAGCTTGCGGTGATGGTAGATACCTTTCATCCACTACAGTTAACCGTGGAAGCGCTGGAAATTGAGAATCCCGGATATACAATGAGTTGGGCGGAGTAAGTTTGGGTTCATGGTTCATGGCGTATGGTTCATAGTTATCGTTTTACCATGAACCATACGCCATGAACCATGAACTTTTTTTTCTTCCAAAAAAACCTTAACTTATCATCCTAAAAACCATTGCCATATGATCAAATACAACGACATTAAGATCGGTGACTATCTGAAAGCGGAGTTTGAAGGAAAAATGTGGGAAGGCGAAGTAGTTAACCTTAACGGAGATGAAAAACAGGTTTGCGTAGACACCGGAGTGCAGGAATTCTGGTTTGAAACGGAACACCTCTATCCCCTCGAATTAAGTGATGCCGCTTTGGGCATGCTGCAATTTCAAAAACAGGCCAACGACGACGGATCGGTCAAGTATATGAAGGGATCCTTCCGGCTGGTGATTCCCAAAGAAGGCGATTTCTCCAGTATTGAAATGTGGTACCGTGAAGACCGGCGCCACCATCCGGATGTACACTACGTGCACCAGTTACAGAACCAGTACCTGGATATGACCAAGATCCACCTGACCAGTGAACCCATGGTATAAGCTTAGATTAATAAAGAAAACACCTTTCATCAATCAATCAAACCCGTTTCGTGCGGGTTTTTTATTTTAGGGGAATATTGGAGAGTAATAAAAAGTCTACTAAATTTGTAGGATAATAAACCCA
>CBHRAM010000432.1:0-2959 GCA_966076165.1 uncultured Chitinophagaceae bacterium | reverse complement strand
GATTTTTCATCGAAGCTGAATATGATCACCGGTGAAACGGGGGCGGGTAAAAGTATTTTGATGGGGGCATTGAGTTTGATCCTGGGGGAAAGAGCTGACAGCTCGGTTTTGGTGAATACGCAAAAAAAATGTTTTATAGAAGGCAGTTTTTCTGTTGATGGGAAAAAAGGGGTGCTGGATTTTTTAGCTGCGAACGATCTGGATGCAGAGGAAGAACTGGTTTTGAGAAGAGAGATTGCCACCAATGGCAAATCGAGGGCTTTTATTAATGATACACCGGCTACTTTGCAACAGTTAAAAGCACTGGCTTCCCTACTGGTTGACCTTCACCAGCAGTTTGATACCTTGGAATTGGGCGACAGTGATTTTCAGCGGGCCGTATTGGATGCATTGGCCAATAATGAAGCTACACTCTCCGCTTACCATAAAATATACCAGCAATGGCAACTGGCAAGTAAGGAACTTGCACAGCTGCAGGAACAGAAAGCGGCATTCAACAAAGAACTGGATTATCATCAATTTCTTTTTAACGAGTTGAGTGAATTGGGGTTAAAAGAGAATGAACTGGAAGACCTGGATAATGAGTTGAAACTATTGAGTAATGCGGAAGGCATCAAAACAACCCTCACCAGGGTTTATTTTGATCTGAAAGAAAGTGAACAGCCGATCGTTCAGCAACTGAAACAACTGGTGAATCAATTGCATGGCTTTGCTTCTTTCCATCCCGACCTGCATTCCGTGATCGAAAGACTACAGAGTTCACAGATAGAATTGCAGGATATTTCGGAAGAGCTGGACCGCATTAATGATTCGGTAAATTTTGATGAGAAAAGAATTGAATGGATCAACCAGCGTTTGATGGATGGTTATAAGCTGATCAAGAAACATGGCGTACAAACCACTCAGCAATTGCTCGAGATCCAAAAAGACCTTGAAGAAAAATTACAGGCTGTGCTGAATATGGATGAAAGCATCCAGGCAAAAGAAAAACAGGTAACTGCTTTTTTTACAGAAGCCGGCAAGCTCGCAGAAACACTTTCCAAAGCAAGACATAAACAGGCAAAGCCACTCGAAGAAAAGGTAAATGAATTATTGTCACAGGTAGGTATGCCCAACGCGCGCTTGAAAGTAGAAATAAAAGACAGTACACTCAACCTGTCCGGAAAAGACCAGATCGATTTTCTGTTCGATGCCAATAAGAGCAACCGTTTTGAGCCCATCCGAAAAGTGGCCAGTGGCGGGGAATTAAGCCGTCTTATGCTATGTATCAAATCACTGGTGGCCCAATCCATCGATCTGCCAACGATGATCTTTGATGAAATCGATACCGGCATTTCCGGTGAAGCGGCCAAACAGGTTGGCTTGATCATGAAAGGACTTGCTGCCAAAAGGCAGATCATCTGTATTACCCACCAGCCGCAGATAGCCGGTAAGGCCAATGCACATTTCTTTGTGTATAAAGAGATCAAAGGAGATGCGGTAAAAACGAATATCCGGCTCTTGACGGAAGACGAACGTATCACTGCCATTGCCCGCATGCTCAGCGGCGAGAAACCAACGGCTGCCGCCCTGGAAAATGCAAGGGAAATGATGAACTGATGTGATTGGCGAATTAACGGATTACGGATCAGCGGATTGAATATCCAGAATCCGTAATCCGCTAATCCGCAATCCGTCAATTGTTCCAGATATTCTATACTTTTACCACCTCTAAACATTTAAACTAACGAGACTATGTCGTACAACTTGCTTAAAGGAAAAAGGGGTATTATTACCGGCGCATTAGATGAGAATTCCATTGCATGGAAAGTAGCAGAGAAAGCACATGAAGAAGGCGCAACTTTTGTATTGACCAATGCCCCCATTGCCATGCGCATGGGCGAGATCAATAAACTGGCAGAGAAGACCGGTTCGCAGATCGTTCCGGCGGATGCTACCAGCATTGAAGACCTGACCAACCTCTTTACCCAATCGCAGGAGATTCTGGGTGGCAAAATAGATTTTGTATTGCACTCTATCGGCATGAGTGTGAACATCCGTAAGAAGATCCCTTATACCGAGTCCAATTACGATTATTTTATGAAGGGCATTGACGTATCTGCCATGTCTTTTCACAAGATGCTGGCTGTTGCCAAAAAATTAGATGCCATCAATGAATATGGAAGTGTGGTGGCCCTGACCTATATGGCTGCACAAAGGGTATTCCCTTTTTACACCGATATGGCCGATATCAAAGCGATGCTAGAATCCATTGCCCGCACGTTTGGTTATCATTATGGAAGGGATAAGAAAGTACGTATCAATACCGTATCTCAGTCCCCCACTAAAACTACTGCAGGAACCGGCATCAAAGGATTTGGTGATTTCTATGATTATGCAGAAGCCATCGCTCCATTGGGTAATGCCAGTGCAGAGGATTGTGCGAATTATTGTATCACGTTATTCTCAGATCTTACAAGGATGGTTACCATGCAGAATTTATTCCATGATGGCGGTTACTCAAACACAGGTGTAAGTAACGAAGTGATGGAAAAACTGGGCATTGGTAATGCTGATCAATAATCGGAGATCACGATAACTTCTGATGATTACCGTTTCCGAATCTTGTGGTTCAACTTTAAACTTTTTAACATGACACCTCTATTGGAGATCCCGGCTAACCTGGTAGAATACATAGGTTATTTTGGATCATTCCTGTCAGCAATCACTTTTTTCCCGCAGGTATATAAATCCTGGCAAACCAAAAGTGTTGGCGATCTGAGCATCTGGATGATCCTGATAGTGGTTACCAGCACGATCGTCTGGTTGATCTATGCATTTGCCATCAAGAGCGGGCCGGTGATCGTAGCCAATACCGTTGTTCTATTATTAACATTGGTATTACTGTATTTCAAATACACATTTAAAAAGCAATAATTGTTGATGCACTTACTGCAGTACAAGTGAGTGACACAACAGG
>CBHRAM010000431.1:0-2974 GCA_966076165.1 uncultured Chitinophagaceae bacterium | reverse complement strand
GGTGATGCGCAACCCTTAGTGTACACTCAACCTTTTCTGGTAAAAGGGGATGCCGTGATCAGATCTTTTGCTGTAAGAGACAATAACAGTACACCCAGCGATACAGCAGAAATAAAAATTACCGGACTGAGTTTACTCAAAGCTGCTAAAACAGGCACACTGCAGAAAGGCCTTGCATATCGTTATTTTGAAGCAGAAAAAATGAATATGCTCATCCTGAAAGAAAATTTGCCTGTAAAAGAAGGAATAACAGATAAGGTGGATATCAGCGTCAAACAGCGGAAAGAAAAATACGGATTGGTTTTTGAAGGGTATATCAAAATTGAGAAAACTGCGGGCTACACTTTTTATACAACCAGCGACGATGGCAGTATCCTCGAAATAGACGGACAGCTTATCGTTAACAATGACGGGAATCATGGGTTTGAAGAAAAAGAAGGAAAATGTTTTTTAGAGAAAGGCTATCATAAGATCCGGCTTTTGTATTTTGATAGCGGTGGAGGCAATAATCTGTTATTCAGTTATCAACCCATTGGCCAGGCAAAAACGGAAGTGCCGGCAACTGTTTTATTTCATTAAACTGTTTTTAAATTCATCATATGAAGCAATTTTTTCTTTTGGTTTGTCTTTTTTGTTCGTTCAATCTGGTCCGCTCACAGCAAACAGAAAATATAATCATTATCACTACAGATGGATTTCGTTGGCAGGAAGTGTTTGGAGGCATGGATAAGGAGATCGGGAATGATAAACGCTTTAACCAAAATGACAGCCTTAACCTTTTCAAAAAATACTGGGATGAAAATCCGGCCGAACGCCGTAAGAAACTGCTTCCTTTTCTGTGGAATACGATGGCAACCAAAGGACAGGTATATGGCAACCGCTGGTTACAGAATAAACTGGATGTATCTAACCCTTATTGGTTTTCCTACCCCGGTTATAGTGAGATCATGTGCGGGTATGTAGATACGGCAGTAAACAAAAATGAATATAAGGCAAACCCCAATACAACCGTACTTGAGTTTTTAAACAAACAGCAGAAGCTGAAAGGGAAAGTGGCCGCATTTGGTGCATGGGATGCTTTTAACCGCATACTGAATGAAGAACGCAGTGGCATACCGGTAACGGTTGCCTATGAACATTTTGGCGGAAAAAACCCTTCTGAGAAAGAGAAGCTGATCAATACCATGCTCGATAATTCACATAAAGCCTGGGTAGAAGAATCCTATGATGTGTTTACACATTATGGTGCAATGGAATATTTAAAAAATAAGAAACCGAAAGTGCTTTTCATTTCTTATGGTGAAACCGATGAATATGCACATGGCCGTGAATACAGCTATTATCTTAATGCCGCCCACCAGGTAGATGCCTGGATCAAAGAGATCTGGGATTTTGTACAATCAGATCCGCAATACAGCAATAAGACTACTTTACTATTCACCACCGATCATGGCCGTGGCGATAAAGAGAAATATAAATGGACCAGTCACGGACAAGCCGTTGAGGGTGCGAATGAGATCTGGATGGCCATACTTGGTCCGGGTACACCCGCTTCGGGAGAAATGAAAAACGATGTACAGCTATACCAAAAACAATTTGCGCAAACGCTGTCTAAGTTGATGGGCTATACTTTCAAAGCAGAGCACCCTGTTGCGGATGAGATAAAAACCGCTATTAAATAAAATCTCTGCGACTATCTCTGCCTCTCCCCGTTTCTGCGGTTGGTTACATGTATCACTAAAGTGAAATCACTATTAGTTTGGGTTCTCTATCAACCGCAGCGGCACAGAGTAGCAGAGATAGCCGCAGAGAAATTATTTTCCTGTAAAGACAGCTTTTCTCTTTTCCAGAAAGGCCGTTGTTCCTTCTTTCATATCAGCCGTATCAAAACAATCCCCAAAACCATTTACTTCCACAGCATACCCGTTTTTGGTTTCATCAAAAACAGCATTGGCAGCTTCAATGCATTTGCCAATAGCTATCGGGGCTTTGGTATTAATCAAATCTAAAATAGACTTCGCTTTGGTAAGCAGTTCTTCCTGTGGCACTACATAATTTACCAAACCATATTGTAAAGCAGTATTGGCATCGATCATGCCCGCACTCATCAATAATTCCAATGCTCTCCCTTTACCGATCAGTTGCACCAAACGCTGTGTGCCGCCATAACCCGGTATCAAACCCAGGTTTACTTCCGGCTGACCAAACTTTGCATTATCGGATGCGATCCTGAAATGACAACTCATGGCCAGTTCACATCCACCACCTAAGGCAAAGCCATTGATACAGCCAACAATGGGTTTTGGCGAATTTTCGATGCGGAAAAAAGTATCCTGTCCGCCTTTGGCCAATGCCATACTTTGTTCCTTCGTAAAACTGCTGAACTCACTGATATCCGCACCCGCAACAAATGCTTTTTGCCCCGAACCGGTTATGATAACCGATCTGATCTCCGGGTTGGCATATACTTCATCAAGAACGGTATTCAGATCTGTAAACACCTGTTTGTTCAATGCGTTTAATTTATCGGGGCGATTGATGGTGACTGTCAGTATCCCGTTTTCCAGTGAGGTAAGAAGGGTGGTGTACATAAATAACTGTTTAGAACAAAGGTAAGTGCAGGAAAGGGATTTCCGGCAGTATTGGTTTATCGCTTCAATCCATTTTAGGTACGGTTCAAAAGCCGATCGGCCTGTTTCGGGTACATATGTTTTTCTGCCTGGCTCGCTCTTGCGAAATTTGCATCATCAATTACAATAAAAACAGAATGATATGGAACACAGAATTCAATTATCTACCACACTGCTCATAGCAGTCAGATCAGGAAACAAAAAAACAACGGCTGCCCGTGTAAGGCCTGCCGGTATCAAAATTACTACCCATACAGCTACCGAAAAAGGCCTGCACATGGTAGATGCACAGGGAAATATTGTACCTGCTTCTTTGCAGGAAGAATTTGCTGCTTAATACCTGC
>CBHRAM010000430.1:0-2992 GCA_966076165.1 uncultured Chitinophagaceae bacterium | reverse complement strand
CTGCAGAAAAAAAGCTAAAATTTACTTCATTCCGCTAAAATGAACGAAGTCTAAAGCCAATCCCAAAGCATCAATCCTCAAATATGCCCTTCAGCAGTATGATAAAGCCCGGCATCGTTCATTTCTTAACGCTCCATTGCGTAAATTTCTTAACGCTTTTTTTCGGAGGCCATTTTACAAATCAATTAGCTTAAGTGTTTACTTATGCTGATTGATCCTATATACATTATAAAAAAGGAAGACCATCGGCCTTCCTTTTGTTATACAGATATTTTTCTGAATTGTTTAAATATCGATCGCTTCGCCGTAGGCGGCTGCGGTGGCTTCTTTGATGCCCTCGCTCATGGTTGGGTGCGGGTGGCTAGCGTTCAATATTTCATGGGCGGTGGTTTCGAGTTTACGGGCCACAACGGCTTCAACGATGAATTCGGTTACATTCATACCGATCATGTGACAACCCAGTAATTCGCCGTATTTGGCATCGTAGATCACTTTTACAAAACCTTCGGTGGCACCGGCTGCGCTGGCTTTACCGCTGGCCATGAAGGGGAACTTACCGATCTTCAGTTCATAACCCGCTTCCTTAGCTGCTTTCTCGGTGTAACCTACGCTGGCTACTTCCGGTGTGCAATAAGTACATCCCGGGATATTGTTATAATCCATCACATCAGGCAGGTGATTGAGTTTTTTCTCGTTGTATGCCATATGTTCTGCGGCATTGATCCCTTCCTTGGAAGCTACGTGTGCCAAAGCCTGGCCGGGAGAACAATCGCCGATCGCATAGATACCTGCTACGGAAGTTTGCTGGTAAGGACCAACCACGATCTTTCCTTTTTCTGTTTTGATACCATTCTCTTCCAATCCGATATTCTCGATATTGGCCACCACACCTACCGCACTTAACACGATGTCTGCTTCGATCACTACCGTGCTGCCATCCTGTTTTTTCACAGTGGCTTTTACACCGGCTCCTGAAGTATCTACTGAATCCACAGAAGCATTGGTCATGATATCAATACCCTGTTTCTTGTATTGTTTTTCCAGCTCTTTGGAGATCTCCTCATCTTCTACCGGCACAATGCGTGGCAGGAACTCAACAATGGTCACTTTGGTTCCCATGCTGTTATAGAAATACGCAAACTCCACACCTATCGCTCCACTTCCAACAATGATCATGCTTTTGGGCTGCTCAGGCAATACCATCGCTTCGCGGTAGCCGATCACTTTCTTGCCATCCTGTTTCAGGTTAGGTAATTCTTTACTTCTTCCGCCGGTGGCGATCACGATATATTTTCCTTCCACTACTTTTTTGGTACCATCGGCTGCGGTTACTTCCACCTGTCCCTTGGCTTTGATCTTACCATAGCCCATCACCACATCGATCTTGTTCTTCTTCATCAGAAACTGAACGCCCTTGCTCATTTTATCGGCCACACCACGGCTGCGTTTTACCACACCACCAAAATCGGCAGATACACCGCTGGCATTGATGCCATAGGTAGTGCTGTGCTTCATGTATTCATATACCTGGGCACTTTTCAATAAAGCTTTGGTAGGTATACAGCCCCAGTTAAGGCAGATCCCGCCCAGGCTTTCTTTTTCAATGATCGCCACTTTAAAACCCAGTTGTGATGCACGGATAGCCGCAGGATATCCCCCGGGGCCACTACCTAACACGATTACGTCGTATGCCATGTTTATTAATGATTGGATGAGTGAATGATAGATTGATAGAAAGGAACTGTTCTTCCTTTTTATCAGGGGACAAAAATACTGGGTAATGGGCAAATGGAAAAAAGAGAGTTGGGGGATGGTTCATGGCGTATGGTTCATTGTAACTGTTTTGGCTATGAACCATAGGCCATGAACTATGAACTTTCTTACTCGAAAAATATCCTCACCGTCTGATAAAACCACTTATTATCCGTAGCCGAGCCGGTTTGCTGCATTTGTTCGTTAAAGCCCTGCAGGCCAAACAATCCGGCCATATTGCCGTTGCGGAGGGCTATTTCTAGGTAGCCGGCGGAATTGAACCAGGCGAGTTTTTCAGATTCAGATACGGATGTATAATTATCGCTGATGGTATCAATGGTCTCGTTGCGTTTGAATACGATCTTGAAGCTCCTGCCCTTTCTTTGTTCGGCAAATTCTTCGCGGGTGATATTAATGACCACATTCTCAAAATTGTCGATAAACAGGATCTGTCCCTCCATCCAGTTGGGGCCGATGGTGGCGCGAAGAGGGTATTTTTCTACAATATTGCTGAGGGCAGGGCCGCCTTCTGCTAATTTTTTGGCATCGTGAATGGCGGCGATCTTCCAGGCTACCTGCTGGGTGATCTCGAGCAGGGTTTGTGCTTTGTCTATCTCGATCGCCACCATTTCTTTGGGTTTATTGCCCGTGATCATGGTTAAAATGCCGTTATCCGGACATATGATATACTGCTCCTTATGCTTTGCCGCCACCAGGTGTTTCGACGGCGAATCGAACAGGTTTACGATAATGAGGTGAAAAGTTCCCGGCGGGTAATAGCGGAACGCATTATTACAGGTGTATGCCGCCTGCGGAAAATTGGTCTGGGAAAGGTAATGCGTGATATCGCAGATGTTCACTGTGGGCATCAGGTTCACAAATTGTCCCTTGATCGCACCAACAAGATAATCCCGCTGGCCTATATCCGTTGTTAACGTTAGAATAGGCATGGTGACACTAAAACGTTTGTAATGGATGGTTATTTCACCAACTCACCGTTTTTAAAGAAAAATTTCCTGACCATCTTATCTGCCAGTGAAGGGAAAAAGCGGTTCAGGTAAACGGTTTCTTTGCCGGTTAATGTTAACACCAGTGTTCTTTTGCGCTTGGAAATGGCTTTGAGGATATGCCCCGCACATTCATCGGCACTCATCATCTTGCTCTCATCCATGGGCGATTCGCCCTGTGATTTGCCAAAACGGTTCAATGCCACATTGCGGATATTGGAAGCGGTAAAGCC
>CBHRAM010000429.1:0-2998 GCA_966076165.1 uncultured Chitinophagaceae bacterium | reverse complement strand
GGCAAATTACCAATGAGGACCAACTGGATTTTATTTTTTCGAAGTTTTGTATCGGGAAGTAGCCTCAACTTATTTCATGGCGAAATAACCATCACAAAACCTGCTATTTTGTATCCGGAGACAAAGTGAAATGAAAACTCAATCCCTCGCCCTCTACAGACTCGGCATAAATGGTTCCTCCATGTTTTTCGATCACGCGTTTTACAATGGCGAGCCCTAACCCATTTCCTTCGAAGCCGCTGTGAAACCGTTTGAAGGGTGTAAACATAGCTTTGATCTGCTCTTCATTTACACCTACCCCATTGTCTTTGATGAAATAAAATACCTGCGAGTCCTTCACGTAAGAACCTATTTCAACATGCGGTTTTGTTTTCTTGGACGAATATTTTACGGCATTGGAAATTAAGTTGGTGAACAATTGCTTGATGGCACCTTCATTTCCATAAGCAGCAGGCAGGGGATGTATTAGCAGGGTTCCTGCAAAATTATCCCGGGTATAAAGCGTACAGATATTGTTGACCATCTGGTTCAGGTCGAGTGTTGTTTTAGAAAGTGGTTGCGTACCCAATCTTGAGAACTCAAGCAGATCATGCAAGAGTTGCCTCATGTTGACAACCGTTCCGGTAATGATGGAAAGATAACTTTTCCTGGTTTCTGCTGAATCCTCCTGATTTAGCAGATCAACCAGCATTTGGATATTTGCTAACGGTGAATTGAGATCGTGTGCAGCTGAGGCTGAAAAAGCTTTCAGGTCCTCGATCTTTAATTTCTCTTCTGTGATATCATTAATACTTACCACATAGGCATAAGCTTTGCCCTGTTCGTCAAGTAAAGTCCTTGATTTGATATCTATCAATATCTTTTCCCCGGTCTTTCTGTAGATCTCTGTTTCATAATTTTCTTCAATCCCCTTTTTTCTGTTCTCGAGCCTTTTGTAGAATTCCGGCCTTTTTGCAACCGGTATGATCATGTTCACCACTACCTGTCCGATCAGTTCTTCTTCGGTATACCCGAGAATATCACAGTAACTGGGATTGCAATACAGGATCTTTCCTTCGTAATCAATGCTGGCAATACCTTCCCGCAGCGAATCCACAAGTGTCCGGTACTTACGCTCGTTGCTGGCCAGTTTTATTTCAAGGTCAATACTGGTCTTTTGTTTTTTATTCAGGATAGAGGCATAAAAATAGATCAGTAAAACAATGGTAATGGTAAAAACAAGCGTATGCAATTCTACCCCGTATTCTGTACTGTATAAGCCTTTTTGTTGCCCCTGCAGCCTTAGATATCCCAGTAAGGGGGTTAATACGATCATCACACCCGAAACTCTTCTTAAAAGAACACTTCCTTCAAGTGGCAAGGCGAAAAGTTTTGAGAACCCATAGCTGGTGTTCGTGATGAACAAACCCAGGTTAAGCAATAAAAAAACCAGAGAGCTGAAAAGGGCGATGGGTGGCAAACCGTTAATCAGAAAAGCAGAATTTAATCCGAAGATATATCCCAGCAGGGAAGAATACGCTATCCAGAAAGACACAACGAGAAAGATTTGCCGGAGTAGTAATACGTTTTTATGCTTTGTGAAAGTAGTAGCCATTGATATACCACTCAACGCGAAGATCAGGGCTGTATTAGGTGCCATTAAAGCACGGGATCCGTTGTTCTTGATTTTTGCGCTATACAGGAATTGATCTAGTCTTATTCCCCCGGAAGGAATAAAATAAGCTATATATTGAGTAACCCCGATAACTGTAACCACTAACCAAAAGAGTGTGATAAGTTTTGACTCTTTTTCAAATAACAGAAGCCAGGCTCCGCTGAGAATGAATGCTATAGCCGTAAGGGGGTTCATTGGATGCAGGCTGGATTTCAGGCTTCTCAATTCATCAATATCGAATTGCCAACCCACCAATGCCATACATCCCAAAAAGATAACAAGGCATCCAATAATGCGAATATACTGTAACCGGTTTAAGCTAAACATGCCTGACATTTAAGATGGGGGAATCTATATTATCCAGGATAATAATATAGATTAAATGTATAAAATAATCGCTAAGATGTGGCCCCTGTTTTATATATAATGAAGATTTATACATAAATCGTTTATTCAGCCAATGCATCATATTTGTTTATGCGAGATAAGACTAATGGGCTTTGCGATCCCTTATAGTTGAATCCTTTCTTCCATTGCTGAACCAAAGATCGGATCGATCCCTTTCAATTCAACATACTCAATACGCGGCTTAAATAAGGACCCTCCTTTTACCTGGAGCCAGATCCGTTTGATGATCATTTTTTTATCATTCACGGTAGCATAGGCATGAAATTGTTTATCCTCGCCTTCTTTTACAGTAAGCAGTAATTTTTTGTTGGCCACGAGATAACATTCAAACACATTTTCGCTTACTTCTGTTGCTTTGATGCCATATGCATATTTGCGCTGCATATCGTTCAGCTCTTCTGTCCGCCCGTTGCCTGCATAGTTGATCCAGTAAACATGAATGGGATTTTTTTTATTGATCACCCCGTTATCTATATTCATTTCGTAGATCAGGGTATTGGTATTGGCCGGGCGTTGCAGATAAAATAACTGTTTGGGATTATGCGGAGGTATGGGGAAATCAACAGTCTGGGCAGAAACCAATACAGATGACGTTAACGCGATCAGAAGAATCGTAACTAAATTATATCTGTTAACCCCGCACATAAAACTTTTTTCTGTAATATACGCAAAGAGCCGTTATCAATAAGCGGTCCATCCACCATCGGCAACCATTACGGCACCGTTAATAAAACTGGCTTCTTCAGAAGCAAGAAATAGTGCCAGGTTGGCCACTTCTGTTGGATTAGATGAACGTGGGTTCAATGCCATACCCGGCATGATCCGTTCGTTCACCAGCGGGGAGATCTTACTGAAATCGATCGTGGATGCAATATTTGTTTCCATGGCCCCCGGTGCGATCACGTTACATCGGATCCCTGATCTGGCATACATATA
>CBHRAM010000428.1:0-3000 GCA_966076165.1 uncultured Chitinophagaceae bacterium | reverse complement strand
CTGCCACAGTAAGGGAAGTACACGAGATTCTGGCAGCGCATAAAGATGCCGGTTATACCACTACCCTCAAACTCATGCAGATCATGTTTGAAAAAGGGATCGTAAAGCGCGACGACAGCAGTAAGACACATATCTATCGTGCCAATATCACCCGTGAAAATACGCAACAGCAGATCGTGGGTAAGATGATCAATTCATTGTTCGGAGGCTCTTCTACGCAACTGGTGATGCAGGCTTTGGGTAACCATGCCCCCAATAAAGAGGAACTGGAAGAAATTCAAAAACTATTGGACAACCTGAAAAAACAGTAACGGTATGCAACCCGTATTTCAATCCTCCTTTCTGCAGGCCCTTGGGTTTGCCATTGCCAACAGTTTATGGCAGATGGCTTTACTCTGGCTGGTATATACCTGCGTGAACAGCCTGGTATCACTTACGGCCTCCGCCAAGTACCGTTTTGCAGTAGCAGCACAGTTTACGGGTTTTATCTGGTTCCTGGTCACCCTTCAATTTTACTATTCACAGTATACGGCTGCCATACAGCATTCACCGGCAGTTTCAACCGGTGTACAATCTATTTTATCCGCCAATACCGATCTCTCATCCAGGCTTATCAACGGGATGCTCAAAGCAGAGCAGTTTCTCCCTTATATTTCTATGGCCTATCTGTTGCTGATGGTATTCCTGAGTATCCGTTTGGTTTTGGGTTATCGCCAGACACAAATGATTCAGAAGACCGGCCTGCAAAAGATCCCGGCCGATTGGCGCTTATTTGTAAAACGCATTGCCGCACAACTGGGGATCAAAAAAGAGATCCGCTTATTTCTTTCAGATACGGTTACCACGCCTTTAACGGTTGGATTTTTCAAACCCATTATTCTGATCCCGGTGGCCAGTATCAATCATCTCACAACCGACCAGTTAGAAGCGGTACTGTTACACGAGCTGGCCCATATCAAACGATATGATTACCTGTTGAATATTATTTTATCGGTAGTGGAACTGGCTTTGTTCTTTAACCCCTTTACACAATTACTGAGTAAACGGATCCACGATGAGCGGGAAAACAGTTGTGATGACTGGGTGCTGCAATTCAAATATAATGCAACGGTGTACGCAGAAGCTTTGCTACGCATTGCGTATCTGCAGACAGCACCTGCTTTTGCCATGGCAGCTTCAGGTAAAAAGAATGACCTGCTGATCAGGGTGAAAAGAATGGTTGGGCAGAAAGAGAACCGTTTCAGTTACCGTAAGCAGTTACTTGCTTTTTTTATTGTAACCGGCATGCTCAGTTCCATTGCCTGGTTAAACCCGATGACTACTGCCTATCCAAAAACAACGGTTACGGCCAACAAAATTAACCCGGCAAAAAAAGTACAGCCGTATGCAGTAGAACCCATGGCTGTGAGCGTTGACAATCCTTTATTCAACCCCATGTTCTTTTTATCAAAGCCATTGAAAGCTGAAATGAAAAAGAATATTGCTTCTGCGCAAAAAGAAATAGAGATCGCCAATAAAGCCAATAGCAACCTTGGTACGGACCTCGTGGAGTCCATCCCTCCGATCGTTGCCAATGCATTGGAGCTGGCGGCTGCCTCGCTTTCCGATCAGAAACAGGTTGAGTGGGACAAACAGATCAACAGCATGGAGTTTGCAAAGACCTCTCTTGAAAAAGCTTTTCATAACGACTCTGTCATCAAGGCCCTGCCTCAGAAAATGAGGGCTCCTTTTGTTAAGGATATGAACCAATCGATGAAAGAAGTAACAGAAGAGATCAGGAAAGCCAGACAGGAAATGGAAAAACAATGGAAAAAAAGTAAGTTGGTGGGCTTTGACAAGGAAAAAGTGGACAAAGAAATAAAGAAAGCCATAGATGAAGTGAACCGGATTGACCTGGGCAAACTGATGGCTTCAGCGCTGGAGATTCCGGGCCTGATTTTTATGGATGAAAAAGAAAACAACCCTTCTCGCAAAATAAAACTAACCGCCCCTGTCCTTCCGAAAATCACGGATAACCTTCGGAAGATGAAACGCAGTAGCCCGGTTGAATCAGAACTTCCGCTGGCCGATCAGCAAAAAACAGAAACAGATAATCTTGAAGAAGCAGATGCACCGGCCATCATGGTACCGAATGCTCCTATGCCGGCCAATCGCGAACAACTGCGGATAGATGGAGAAAAGCTTTTCCGTTTGAAACAATTATTTCTGAAAGAAGCAGCACGCAGACAGATCAAAGTGGTTCCGGTAACCTATATAAGAGCGGGAGAAAAGGAAGAGAAATTAGTGATCGTTCTGCAATAATCTTTTCTATCAATCATACACAAATCCGTGTAATCCGTGATCACCAGAGGTTGCGGGGACACCAATCACCATATTTATTACCGAGCAGGAACCCGATCAATATCTCATGTGTTCCTTTACTCACAGTATTCAAGGTTGAGGTCTGTACATCGTATGAATAGCCAATATTAATATTGTGATTGATATTCAATCCAACCATGGCGGCAAACCCATCCTGGTAACGGTATGAAGCACCGGCCCAAACCAGATCCTGGTATTGGAATTTGGCATTCACATCAAAGCCAATAGGTAAAGGGCTGATATAACGGATCAATGTGGAAGGAAGGAAACTGATATCATCGGTCATCTGCATCCGGTACCCCGCACTTAAAAACAGGTGCGGTAATAATTTACCATTCTGTACATACACCGTATTATCCGAGAAAGCCAGTTGCTGCGGCACGATCTGTTGTGCAGCCAATCCTAAAAAATAATCTTTCGAATACAACCAGAGCCCGGCACTGATATCCGGTTTGATGCGGTTGATCACACCACTACCCGCCACGGCAGGATCAACGGTTGTGCCCCCAAAATTCAATTTACTGGCATCGAGGCTCATATTGGTAAAACCAACAGATATGCCACCGGATAAACTCGTTGATGGCGAAATACCCATGTGGTAGGCATAGGTTCCATAAGCCGCAAAACGGTTCAATGGCC
>CBHRAM010000427.1:0-3000 GCA_966076165.1 uncultured Chitinophagaceae bacterium | reverse complement strand
TCGAGATCAACCCATTATTCAAAACAAGCGATGAGAAGATCATTGCGGTTGACTGTAAAATGAATATTGATGATAACTCATTGATGCGTCATCCTGATATTGCTGCATTGCGCGATGTAACTGAAGAAGATCCTACTGAAGTAGAAGCCGGACAATACAACCTGAATTTTGTAAAATTAGATGGTAATGTAGGCTGTATGGTAAATGGTGCCGGATTGGCCATGGCTACGATGGATATGATCAAACTGAGTGGTGGAGAGCCTGCCAACTTCCTGGATGTAGGTGGTTCTGCCAATGCACAAACCGTGGAAGCCGGTTTCCGTATCATCCTGAAAGACCCGAATGTAAAAGCGATCCTGATCAATATCTTTGGTGGTATTGTACGTTGCGACAGGGTTGCAGCGGGTGTGATTGAAGCCTTCAACAAACTGGGCAATATCCATATCCCGATCATTGTACGTTTACAGGGAACCAATGCTGTAGAAGCGAAAAAACTGATCGATGAAAGCGGATTGAAAGTGCAATCAGCCATCCAGTTAAGCGAAGCAGCCGAATTAGTTAAGAAAGCAGTAGCCTAAGTCAGCTACCGCACAACATAAAAAAAATCCCATCAATGATTGATGGGATTTTTTTATGGGCAATACTTTTATTTGTGCATCCAGTAATCCAAAACCGTTGCCTTATCAATTTGCGGCCCGGCGATCTCTACAAAAGCTTTGTGTGCCGGATGGACCAGGTAAGCATCCCTGTCTTTTGCAGAATGAAACGTAAGAAAGAAACAATGCGTTAATCCCTGGTTCAGGTTTTCCGGACTGTTATTCACGCCCCATTCAAAATCTTTGATCAGGTCAATTTTTGAAGGCAAAGCACGGAATCCTTCTTCAATGGTTTTTATCTGCGCAGGTGTTGCGGCATCTTTGAATTTGAACATTACTACATGGCGTAGTGTGGGGGTATTTGTTTTTCCTTTATCAGATTGTGCCATAACAGAAGTGAATGAGGTAACAGCAATCAGTGCGAATAAAATTATTTTTTTCATACGGGTTTGTTTGTTTAAATCTACAACAATCTCCCGTTCCGTTAACATCATCCTTCGGGGATAACCTTTACTTCGGTTACGGGACTGAACGTATAACGCAGGCCTGTCTTCACTTCCACGCATTCGAAGCGTTTTCTGCGGCGGGGGCCTTTTCGGAATATTTTACCGTTATCGGTGGCAAACAAAGCACCTTCGGGCACTTCAATAATGGGATGATGGCCATCTTTCTTTACGGGATCATATTTACGCAGTACCAATAACAATTCTGTTTCCCCATTGGCAGTGGCAGATGGGTTGATAATGGATTTCTGTAAAGCTTTTTCAATATCAGCCGGAAAAATATTTTGCTGTACAAAATCAACCAGCAACAGGCTGTAATGTTTTTTCCATTCCTTTCCATGCGCTTCCACTTTGTGTTTGAACTGTTCGTAGGTAAGTAAATGCGCCAGCTCGTGTAAGAGCGTGATCAGAAATTCATATTTATTAAGATTACCGTTTACACTGATACGGTGATTGCCCCCCCACCCTGCATGACGGTAATCGCCCAAAACAGATTTCCGCTGTTTACTGATGGTCAGATGCACTTTGTAGTGATGGATATAGTTAACAACACGGTCAAATGTGTTATCCGGCAAGAATGCCGCCAATGCCTGCATAGGATGTTCGGATACCGGCATTATTTTTTAGGCTTCAGCTGTAAGGAGATCTTTACTTCCAGCCAGGTATAGATTATATATAGTCCCATCCCCACAAAAACAGCATTCACACTTCTTTCGGCACCGGCTACCACCAGGTAAATCAGGGCCGCAGCGGCCAGTCCCATCAATTTTAAAAAAGTACCTGCCATCACACCCCGGATAACGGCGCTCTGATTGGGGTTATTGATATTTTTTTTCTGAAAGTAGATATTGAGAAAAGTGAACACAAACAAAACTGCATTGGCACCTTCTACCACCACCCAGTTGATCTTATACGCAGCCAGCTTTTCCTGCCAGAGCATGGTCAATCCCAAAACAAAAACAAAGAGTCCGAGTACATGATAGTTATTCAGTTTTCTTTCCTGTGCCATATTATTTTTTTGATGTGTCTTTCACCACTTTGATCAGCATACCGATCAACAGCAGCAAAGGTAATAACCAGATCAACAATGGGAATCCGATGTTTATTTTGCCGTCGATCCACCAACCGCCCCACACAGCCAAACCCAAACCCACAGCCAGTTGTGCGGCATAACCCGCATATTGCATCAGTGGGTCATTCGAAGGCGCTTTCATGAAGATCAGTCGTTTGATGTTTCTGTTTTAGGCAAAGTTGCCGGGATCGTATCCAGCTGCGATGGTGCATTGCCCGACAATACTTTCTTAACCCCATCCAGGTATTGCTCTTTGTAGCGGATGGCCTGTTCCAGAGAATCGGTCCGGATCTTCAGTACCTGCAGGGCCGTGCGGCTTTCCCGGGTTCCATAACCGGGGATATAATATTTTAAAGGCGAAAACGCGATCAAAGCAATGGTTAAACCCACCAGCAATACAAATACGGTACTCAGTCCGATATACACGCTCAGCCTCGAAAGACGGAATGTGACCACCTCTTCATAGGTATCATCATTCATCACCACCAGCCGGTAACTGTTGCGGAGGCGTTTAAGGGTATTATTGATCTCTAAATTGGCCATTTTGTTAAATCAGGCTAAAGGTAATAATGAATCTGCTTTTCGCCATCCCCAATTGAGAAATAACTGTATTTTTAAACACATTTTATGTACCTGATGAAGTTAAGAACATACGACCGGACCTATTCACTGATGATGAGCTGCTGCGCAGGCATATTTTTCATGCTTTTTTCAACAATTTCATACGGACAGGCCGGCCTCTCCTATGAGATCAAAAAACCGAAGCAATACGAGAACCGCACTTTGCCTGCTGAAAAAACAGGTAATTCGAAATTCACCGCACCGAAAC
>CBHRAM010000426.1:0-3006 GCA_966076165.1 uncultured Chitinophagaceae bacterium | reverse complement strand
CATAGTGATATCAGTTTCCTTCGGTATGTTGACAAGGTTTTTGAATCACTCGATTTTATAGATGTACTGCCTGCCACTATCAAAACTTTTTTCTTCGGATTTGTGATCGGCCTGATCGGTTGCTACAAAGGTTTTACCGCCGCAAACGGAACCGAAAGCGTGGGCAAAGCGGCTAATTCGGCCGTGGTCTCCGCTTCCTTAGCCATATTTATTATTGATATGCTCGCTGTGCAGATAACAGACCTGTTTTCTTAAATGACTGAAGTTACCAACGATATGAACCCTGATCCATCCAACAACCAAGGCCCTGTTATTGAGATCAAAAGCCTGTATAAGTCTTTTGGTGAACAGAATCCTGTATTAAAAGGGGTAGACCTTACGGTAAAGAAAACCGAGAATCTCGTATTACTGGGTAAATCAGGATCCGGAAAATCCGTGATCATTAAATGTATAGCAGGACTGGAAGAGGCAGACAAAGGAGAGATCAACGTATTGGGTACTTCTCTCACAAATATTGATAACATACAATTGAATGCGATCAGGCTACGTATCGGTTTTCTGTTCCAGAGTTCAGCACTATATGATTCCATGTCGGTAAGAGAAAATCTTGCCTTCCCCCTGGCACGGCACTCAACAGAGTTGACAGAGGAAGAGGTTAATCTCGCAATTGAGGAGGAGCTGGAAAATGTGGGGTTAGCTGAGGCGATCGATAAAATGCCTTCTGAATTATCAGGCGGCATGCGCAAACGGATCGGCCTGGCAAGGACCCTGATTTTAAAACCGGAGATCATCCTCTACGATGAACCTACTACCGGGCTCGACTCTATTACATCCAGAGAGATCAGTGAATTGATAGTAACCATCCAGAAAAAAAATAAAACAAGTTCTGTGATCATCACCCATGATATGGCCTGTGCCAGGCTTACCGGCGACAGGTTATTGATCTTAAAAGACGGAGTGATCTGTGCAGAGGGTAGTTATGAAACACTGGAAAAAAGCGAAGACAAATGGGTACGCTCATTTTTTATTTGATGACTTCTTAAAAGACAATTATGAAAAAAGAATCGGGTAATAACTGGAAGCTGGGCATGTTCGTGGTATTGGGACTGGCCGTATTTGTAACCATTGTCTATTTGATCGGCAAACAGAAAAATATGTTTGGTTCAACTTTCCTCCTACGCTCGCAGTTTAAAACAGTAAGCGGGCTGAAAGTGGGAAACAACGTCCGGTTCTCGGGGATCAATGTAGGTACGGTAGATGATATTGTGCAGATCAACGACAGTACCGTGATGGTAAATATGCTGATGAAAAAAGATGTACAGAAATACATTAAGATCAATGCCCGAACAAATATCAGTTCGGATGGATTGATGGGTGATAAAGTTGTAACAGTATCACCAGGCACAGGCACTAACCCAGCTGTTAAAGACAATGGACTGATCGAAGCAAAAGATCCGATAGAGATGGATGATATCATGATCAGTGTAAAGAACAGTGTAGACAATATTGATATTATCACAGACCAGCTGGCAGAGTTTACCTATAAACTGAATAATGGTAAAGGCGCTTTAAACAAACTGATGAATGATGAGCAATTCGGCAAATCACTCGATGCAACCATGACCAATCTGAAAACAGGTTCAAAAGGGTTAAGTGATAACATGGAAGCTGCGAAAAGTAATTTTCTGTTAAAGGGCTTTTTTAATAAAAAGAAACGAGAAGAGGCTAAAAAACAGGCTGAATTGAAAAAACTGGAAGACCTCAAAAAATCAAAACCAAAAGAAAACAATTAACGATACACTTTTAAAACACATAGTATGAAAACTTTAGGATTTATGTTGGCGGTAATCGGCCTGGTTATGGTTATCTATACCGGATTTAATTATGTAACCACCGAAAGAGTAGTTGACCTGGGCCCGATCCAGATCAATGCAGAAAAGAACCATCCCGTACAATGGTCACCCGTTATTGGTGCAGTGTTGCTGGTTGGGGGAATCGTATTGCTGGTGATGGACAGGAAAAATGTCAAATAGCAATGTATGCGGGGTTATAAAGCCATTTTAAATGCGTGAATGATATAATCAATCCTTCTACAGATGTAATAGTAAATACCGTTCAACTACCCAACTTTACATCGTAATCATTCCATTACAACTAAACAATAAAAATGAAAATCATAGCCAACATCCTTTGTTTCTCTTTGCTGTTATTTACGATAAATGCATGCAAAAAAGATTCAGCGGCATCCTCATCAACCACCTATAGTGTGCGCATGACCGATGGCCCCGGCCCTTACAATGCTGTGTACATTGACCTGCAGGGCGTAGAAATAACCGGATCCAATGGCAACACAGTTATGTTAAATGTTCATGCCGGTATTTATAACCTATTGAATTTTTCGAATGGTGTAGATACTCTTATCGCTTCCGGCGGATTATCCATATCCAGTGTACAACAGGTCAGGTTGATCTTAGGCACGAACAATTCGGTGGTGGTAAATAATGTTAGCTATCCCTTAAGCTCCCCAAGTGCCGATCAAAGCGGATTAAAACTCCAGGTAAATCAAACCCTACAGGCCGGTGTTGACTACATGGTATTACTCGATTTTGATGCCAATAAATCGATTGTAGATGAAGGAAATGGAACCTATCGCCTTAAGCCGGTGATCAGAACCATTGACGCCGCCATCAGTGGCTCTGTCAAGGGAACGATCACTCCCGTAGGAACCGTCGCTTTTGTTACGGCCACTTCTGCCAGCTCAAATTCTTATACAAGCAGTGTTACCAGTGCAGGCAATTTTATGTTGAAAGGATTATCGGCAGGCACGTATACAGTGATCGTTACACCGGCTCTTCCTTTGAGCCCGGTAACCAAAACAAATATTGTTGTAACAACAGGTGTTACAGCCGATTTAGGAAAAATAGCTCTATAACCTATTCATATCATTGCCATGAAAAATCTGAACATGCCGGCTTTGCAGTTTAGCAAAGACATCGGAACAAATCC
>CBHRAM010000425.1:0-3024 GCA_966076165.1 uncultured Chitinophagaceae bacterium | reverse complement strand
CCCATCCACCCCATCACCAGCACAACTACCCAGCCTGCTGCCTGCATCCAAACCGGGTGACGGTAACCGTTCATTAACCGGGGTTTGGCAGAAGCCACCAGTAAGACACCTAAGGCAAAGGGTAAGATCAAGCCGTTGATCAGTCCTGCCAGCAACATCAGTTGTTTCGGTTTTCCAATGATCACAAAAAGAATAGTGGTAATGATGATGAACAGGGAGATACACAACCGTTCATATTTCGCAAGAACCGGATGAAAGGTTTTTAAAAAAGAAATGGAAGTATAAGAAGCCCCTATGAGTGATGAAATAGCCGCGCTCCACAATACGATCCCAAACACACGAAACCCAAATTCACCTGCTGCAAAACGGAACACGCTGGACAATGGGTTTTCTTTATCAAGCACTGCCCCATGTGTAAGTGTACCCAATATCGCAAAGAATAATATAAAACGCATGACACCGGAGATCACAATTCCACTCACAGCACTTTTATTCACTTCAGCAATATGTTCCTTGCCTTTGATATTGGCATCCAGTAAACGATGAGCACCTGAAAAAGTGATATACCCTCCAACTGTTCCGCCTACAATCGTAACAATGGCGCGTGAACTGATGGCTTCCGGAACAAATGTATGGTGCAAGGCCTGCATCAATGGCGGATGAGAGCTGATGGCAATGATCAATGTCAACAGGATCTTTACCGTGCCCACTATTTTGGTAAAATTATCCAGCATCGATCCGATCTCTCTTACCCAGAAAAGAACCAGGGCCGCTGTACCACTGATGATCGCCCCTGTTTGAAAAGAAAAACCGGTTAATACATTCACACCCAGACTGCATCCCGCAATATTGCCAATATTGAATGAGAACCCGCCCATCACCACCAGGGCAGCGATAAAATAACCCAGGCCGGGTAATAATTTATTGGCAAGATCCTGTGCCCTTAATTCACTAACGGTAAGGATCCGCCAGGTATTTACCTGTGCACCAATATCGAGTATAAAAGAAACAAGGATCACAAAACCGAAACTCGAGAGTAACTGTTGTGTAAATACTGTTGTCTGCGTAAGAAAGCCGGGGCCGATAGAAGAATTGGCCATCAGGAAGGCAGCACCCAAACCCACGCCGCCAAAGAGATTATATTTAGATGCTTTTGATGCCAATATTTTTTTCTTGAAGGGTTTTGTAAATATACGCTGCAAAACTTACCGCATGCTGTCCATCGCCATGAATACAGATCGTTTCTGCTTTGATGGGCACATGGGTTCCGTCAATGCTTGTCACCTGTTTTTGTTCTATCATCTCCAAAACCTGTTGCATACATTTTTCATCAGAGTCGATCAGGGCACCGGGTTGATTTCTTGGGGTGAGGCTTCCATCATTCTGGTAAGTACGGTCGGCGAAAACTTCACTCGCTGTTGACAGTCCGAGTTTATTGGCTTCCGTAATGGAGCAGCTACCGCTTAATCCAAATACAATCAATTGCGGATCTGCATCATATACGGCCTTTGCAATGGTGGCTGCCAATACCGGATCTTTTGCCGACATATTATACAAGGCACCATGCGGTTTTACATGGTGCAGTTTTGCACCAAACATCAAAGCCGTTTTCTGTAAGAGGTCTATCTGGTGAGTTACCAACGCATAGATTTCTGCAGAAGGCAACTGCATTTCGGTTCTTCCGAAATGGGTTTTATCTGCAAACCCCGGGTGTGCCCCAATTGCCACAGAATGAAACATCGCGAGTTCGATCGTTCGTTTCATAATGGTTTCATCACCGGCATGATACCCGCATGCGATATTGGCACTGCTGATATAGGGCATCAGAAATGCATCATTATTCAACCCTTCACCCATATCGCAATTGAGATCTATTGTGTGCATAGTTACTAAGGATAAGCAGCCAGGTATTCCTGTAAACGAAAGTTACAGGCATTTTGCAGTTGCTGCAAATTCCTTTCCTGTTCCAGTAACAAAGTTTCTGCTTCGGCCAACTCTGTTTTTTGAAAATGGATCTTTTCACCGGCACGCATCTGGGCAAGGGCTGCAAAACCCGCACTGATCACATGTCCTATTCTCGGATACCCACCCGTAGTCTGGTGATCGGCCATTAAAATGATCAATTGGCCATCGGGTAATAATTGTATCGTACCCCTCGGCACAGCGGTTGAGATCATTTCTTTGGGCGATTGAAGTGAGAGCGTATCACCTTTTAACCGATAACCCATCCTGTCGCTCTGTTGTAAAATTGCGAAGCTGGCCGTTTCCAGTTTTTGCTGAGATAGTTTATTCAATTCATGGTATTCTGCACCGGGGATAAAACGGACGCCCTCTTTCAGATAAAAACCGGCCAGGTTCACCGTCCAGTGAAGAACCGTAAATAATGTATCGTTCCCGCCAAAAGAACCTGACAATGCCTGTTTGAAGAAAAGCCGGTCGTTTTTCTGCAAAGCCCTTCCCTCAAAGCCACCGGCTTTAGCCCTGGTATGAGTGCTGTTACTATGTAGCCATGTTTGGGATACATATCCGCCCTTCACCGCCAAATACACTCTCGCACCGGTTTCATGTTTCCTGAATTTCAAAACTGCATTTTTTTGAATGAGAACAGGATGCAGTAACGGCACAGCTTCTCCGTTGACCTCAGCGCCCAGATCTGCACCACCCAATGCAATCAGCATCTGCTCTTCAAATACAATTTCTGCTGTGGGAAAATGCATTTCCAATACGGCTTCATTCAGGTCATTTCCTACTAAGGCATTGGCCAGTTTCATGGCTATGATGTCCATGGCTCCGCCGGGATTGATACCCAGGTGCTGGTAACCGTAACGGCCCGCATCCTGTATCGCATCAAACAAACCGGCTTTAAGAATGCGTAGCGACATCTGCTTTTATTTTTTCAAACTCAATAAGGGTAACGGGATAAAACTGCACATCATCACCCGGCTGCAGCAAACAGGGAGTTTTCTGTTTTGCAGAAAACATTTGCAGGGGTGTTTGCCCTATTAACTGCCATCCTCCCGGAGA
>CBHRAM010000424.1:0-3024 GCA_966076165.1 uncultured Chitinophagaceae bacterium | reverse complement strand
CCCTCGGGCTGCATGGGCGGTCTCGCTCATGTCAATATAATTTGCCTGCACTTTCCCGTTCACCGGCGCATGCGGAACAATGGAATGGGCCCTGATTTTCAACCTGATTAAAGAAGCGGCGCTGGCATTCATCTGTAAGGGCTGCATGATGCGTTTCTCAATAAAATCTTCCCAGCTGATGCCTGATACTTTGGCTACGATCTCTCCGGCAACAATATAGAGCAGGTTATCATAATCATATTTGGTTCTGAATCCGGAAACCTGTTTCAGGTAACGAAGGTTATGGATGATATCTTTTTTGGTGAAATCACTTTTATCGGGAAACATCATCAGGTCGCCGGCACCTAATCCCATTCCACTTCTGTGTGTGAGCAGGTCTCGGATGGTGAACTCATCTGTTACATACGGGTTATAGAGCTTGAATTCGGGGATATAGTCGGTCACTTTATCATCCCATTTTAATTTTCCTTCATCCACCAACATACCCAGAGCAGAAGATGTGAAGGCCTTACTGTTTGAGGCTACGCCAAACAAGGTGTTCTCATCCACTTTCTCCATGGTCTTTAAGGAGCGAACCCCATATCCTTTGGCATGGATCACTTTCCCGTCTTTGATCACCGCCACAGCAATACCCGGTACATCAAATGTTTTCAGGGTAAGTTCTGTTAAGGAATCGATCTGCCTGGATGTGATCTGGGCCTTAGCAGGTTCAAACGAGAAGACGATGATTACTAAGAGGATCAAAAGGTATTTTTTCATAAGTGGAGATTTGGAAAGATGAAAATAGGGATAAATGCCTAAATACGGTAAGCTCTCTGCGGTTACCTCTGCAACTCAGCTTCTCTGCGGTGAGTACACTTTTCTTCACCGCAGAGAAGCTGCGTTTTCGCAGAGGATAAATCGGTTATTACTCATTAAGCATAACAGCTTAATTTTGCCAAATGCAAAAGCGGGTCATTATCATTAAGCTCGGTACTGCTGTTATTACCGGAAATAATGGCCGGATCAGCCGTGCCATCATCAAAAAAGTAGCAGCGGGTATTGCTTCTCTCTCCCGGGATCATCATGTAGTCTTGGTTTCAAGCGGTGCGGTGGGTAGTGGAAAAGCATTTATCAAAAACTATAAAGGCACCCTTACCGAAAGAAAAGCCGCCGCCGCCATCGGTAACCCTTTGCTGATCCGTTTGTACCAGCAATTCTTTGCAACCTATCATATCCCGGTGGCACAGGCCCTTTGCGAAAGACATCATTTTTCCAACCGTTCCCAGTTTCTCCAACTGAAAGATACCTTTCAGGCTTTCTGGGATAATGGTATTTTACCCGTAGTAAATGAGAATGATCTTGTCAGTAATGTAGAATTGAAATTCTCCGATAACGATGAACTGGCTACTTTACTCGCCATCGGTTTTGAAGCTGAAGCTTTGCTGATCTGTACTTCTGTAGGTGGTTTTCTGAATAACGAAAAAAAGATCATACCCGTTGTTGAAAAGATCGATCAATCTGTGATGGGTTTTGTTAAAACAGATAAAAGCAGCCTGGGCTTAGGCGGGATGATCTCCAAACTCACATTCACAAAACTGGCTACTTCCTTAGGTATCAAAGTGGTGATCTGCGGGTTAAAAGATGCTTCTCCGTTTACAGCTGCACTGAATGGCAAAACAGGTACCAGTTTTTTACCACAGGCTTCCAATCTCAAAGCAAGACAGAAATGGCTGGCCAGCGGATCCATCACCATCGGTACAATTGTAGTGGATAAAGGAGCTGCCAAAGCCCTCTCGCAACGAAAGAGCCTGCTTACCGTGGGGATCATTAAAGTATTGGGTAAATTCAGCGAGGGCGAGATCGTACAGCTGATGAACGAAGAGAATGAGATCCTAGGCGTTGCAAAAGTTAAACTCACTACAACAGATATCACGAAAAGCCTGCGTACCAAAAATGTAGTAGCGGCACATGCAGATGATATTGTTGTGTTTTAAAGAGACCGTATAACCATGAAAACCGTTGAAAGCCAGATCATAAAAACCCATGAAGCAGCTGTATCACTCCGCCTGCAGAAGGATGCTGTACTAAAAAAAGCATTGCGTGCACTGGCAGACAGCCTGGAAACCCATGCAAAAAAGATTCTGGCCGCCAATAAAAAAGATCTTGCTAAATATGATGCGGAAAATCCACGCATCGACCGTTTGTTATTGAATACAGAACGTATCGCAAATATCGCCAGCAGTATCCGTAATATCAGCAAACTGCCCAATCCCGCAGGTATACAACTCGAACATAAAACCCTGCCCAATGGATTAGACCTGGAAAAAATAGCTGTGCCCCTCGGTGTAGTAGGTGCCATCTATGAATCAAGGCCCAATGTGACTTTTGATATTGCTGCTTTGTGTTTGCGTAGCCAGAATGCCTGTGTATTAAAAGGCAGCCGCGAAGCGGAACATACCAATAAAGCCGCCGTGGCATTGATACATGCAGTATTAAAAGAACACCGGATCGATCCGGCTTGTGTAACCCTGCTCCCTTCAAACCGTGAAACGGTGGAAGTATTATTCAATGCCACAAAGTATATTGATGTACTGATACCCCGCGGTTCTGACAACCTGATCCAATATGTAAGAAATAACAGCCGTGTTCCGGTAATTGAAACCGGTGCGGGTGTTTGTCATGTATATGTTGAGAAACAGGCTGATCTTGTCAAAGCAGTCTCTATTGTAGTGAATGCCAAAGTGAGCAGGCCCTCTGTGTGTAATGCCATGGATACGGTATTGGTTGATGAAAAAATTGCCAAAGAATTTCTATCCCGTTTACAAATCGTATTGGCCGAATATGCGGTAGAGATCTTGACAGATGATAAAGCGTATCGTTTATTAAAAGGCTACCCTTATCTTCAAAAAGCCACCCCTGCCGATTTTGGCCGCGAATTTCTCAGCCTGAAATGTGCCATAAAAGTGGTGAAAGACCTAAATGAAGCGTTGATCCATATCCGCAAATATTCCACCAGACATTCTGAAGCCATCATTTCTGAGA
>CBHRAM010000423.1:0-3034 GCA_966076165.1 uncultured Chitinophagaceae bacterium | reverse complement strand
ATAAGGACCTTAGCCTGGCCAGCAATATCACATTCAAGATCAAGTTCAATGATGTAGATACACCCCCTAAAGCCAATATGCAGATCTTCTATGGCAAGGAAGGATTGCCGGTTCCTTTTAAAGGGATTGATACTGCTTTTTACTGGATCAGGGATTTCGACACAACCGCTTTGAGCACCTGGTCGAAGATGAGCAATAACCCGTTGATTCCTTCTTATATGGGTTATGAGATGAACTCTAAGAACCTGCGATGGGTGATGGCCGGGCGTTATATCGACAGTACACTTCCAAAAACAAAAGTAACTGCGATACTATCTCCGAATTTCACAAATAAGAATACAGCGGTTTTTGCCGTGTTCAATGACCAGAAAACCGTTGTGAACCTGAAAGCGGATTATAATTCCCGTTCGTTCTTTGCTACGAATATCCCATTAAAGAGTTCTGTGAAACTGATCTCACTATCTAAGATCGGAGGTGATTATTATCTGGGGGTAAAAGAGGTAAGCAGTATTGCTTTTGTAACGAGTTATACAATTGTTCCGGGCAAGATCAGTCTTAAGGACCTGATAACCTATTTAAATAAATTATAGAAGAAGTTCAGACTTGAACACATACCGGGGGGGTATGCAGAACAAGGGTTGCTGAAAAGCAACCCTTAGTTTTTAAAATCAAATAAGGTAGCCGTAAACAAAGCGCGTTCACGTTTCTTAAAGATCACATCCCAATTGCCTTTGTAGCGCAGGATCTTCGGTACGGAAAGGCCGTTAAACTTAGCCATCTCCACTTCCATACTCACATCAAAATCATACACACCGGCTTTATAACTTAAGGAATAATTCCGGGCCAGGACTTCCATGGTTTTCATATCAAACCAGGTAACCATCTGGTCTACCACTACCCTGTTGCTTTTGGTAAATTCCTCTTTGGGGGTGATGGAAAACAGGTAACTGAGTACACCATGAAATTCTACCACATCCAGTTTATAATCGTAGTATTTATGTGCGCTTTCATCATAGAGGTCGAGCTTTTCGCCGATCAATGGAATACCGGGTACTTTTTTACCGGGGTTAAAGAATAACATTTTCAGTTGTTCTTTATGCTTATCCATTCCTGATTTATCACTGGTGGTAAGGTTACGCCCTTTCACAATATTATTTTCTCCGCAGATCTTTCCCTTGGTGAAGAAAAGCCCTGCATAGAGTTCAGGGGTCATGTAATTGAACCCTTTCTTTGAATCATAGAAATCACCCGTAATGGTTTCTTCCAATACATCCATCGTACGGCAACCCTCGCTGTGGTTTTGTCGCGTTTTACTGAATAAGGATGCTTTAACGGATCCTTTCTTATCCAGCATTTTGATATCGTTATAGGAAGTAAACCCCAGTATCCGTAGGTTACGAAAGGCTTTATAGAAAGTGGTATCTTCTTTGATCTGCGTAAGCAATGCTTTGTAATCGAAATTATTCCTCACAACCACTTCTGATAAGGTAAACCTGTGTTCATCAATGATCACAGTGGTATCCTGTGCAAAAACACGGGCCGCAAAAAAACATAAGATCAGAAAGCAGTAACGCATTATTTAGGGAATATCATTTTGTAATCCACTTTCACTTTGCCTTTACTGATATCATTCAGTTTGCCCTGTAAAAGTTTCTTACGCAAAGGTTTCAGATAATCGATAAATAATTTACCGTCGATATGATCATATTCATGCAGGATCACACGGGCACTGATACCGTTGAACGTATCGGTATGTTGCTTAAAATCTTCATCCATGTAGCGTAGCGTAACGGTTTCGGAACGGAATACATCTTCACGGATCTTGGGAATACTCAGACAGCCTTCATTATAGGCCCATTCTTCCCCTTCCAATGAAACAATATGTGCATTGATGAATACTTTTTTGATTCCAGGCGCATCAGGATAAACACCCTGCTCTTCCTCATCCAGGTTCTCAAAGATCTGCATACTGTCCATTACAAACAGGCGGATATCTTTATTGATCTGCGGGGCGGCCAGTCCTACCCCATTGCTCGCATACATGGTCTCCCACATATCTTCTATAAGCGTTTTCAGGCCGGGATAATCGGGTGTGATATCCTGGCTCATTTTTCTTAAAACCGCTGCCCCATAGGCTACTATTGGAAATACCATCGAGTGTTAATGATTGAATGAGTGATTGTGTGTATGACAGAATGGGGCAAAAATACCGGAAAAAGGGCAACCGGCAAACCCATCAACTGATCGACTGGAGATACTCCTGGAGCATGATGGTGGCTGCTATCTGGTCCGTATTGCCCTTTACCTGCCTGTCTTTCTTCTTCATTCCCATCTCGATCATGGCGCGGGATGCCATTTTGGAGGTGTAACGTTCATCAACCGTTTTGATGGGAATATTGGGAAATTCTTTGGTTAATTTAATGATGGCGGCTTTAACAAGCGGGGTTGCATGTGTAGCCGTATCATCAAGATTAAGGGGTTCTCCAATTAAGATCAATTCAACTGCTTCTTGTGCAAAGTATTTTTTGAGAAAAGGGATGAGTTCTTTGGTCTCAACCGTGGTCAATGCCGTGGCAATGATCTGCAAAGGATCGGTAACGGCGAGGCCGGTGCGTTTTCCGCCATAGTCTATGCAGATAATTCGGGACATTGCGGTAATTAAAAATTAATAATTAGAAATTAAAAATTATAGTTTGAAGAATAGGTCGGCGATCACAAAGATGCCGAATACCACACTGGCGATACCGTTGGCTGTCATGAAAGCGATATTGACCTTACTGAGATCATTGGGTTTTACGATGGAGTGCTGGTAGATCAGCATTCCTATGAAAACAACAATACCCACCCAATACAACCCATGAAAATTTCCATACACGCCGGCAGCAATTACACAGCCTGCACTCAACACATGCAATAGTTCCGACACGCGCAGTGCTTTTGTTTTTCCCAGAACAGAGGGAATGGAATAGAGTTGTTGTGATTGATCAAATTCGATATCCTGTAATGCATAAATGATGTCGAAGCCGCTAACCCA
>CBHRAM010000422.1:0-3045 GCA_966076165.1 uncultured Chitinophagaceae bacterium | reverse complement strand
CGGTTCTTACCATCGCGGTCCATTTTGTTGATGAATACGATCACCGGTGTATCACGCATACGGCACACTTCCATCAGCCTGCGCGTTTGTGCTTCTACCCCGTTCACGCTATCGATCACGAGGATCACACTATCTACCGCCGTAAGGGTTCTGTAGGTATCTTCTGCAAAGTCCTTGTGTCCCGGTGTATCCAACAGGTTGATCAAAGTATCCTTATACTCAAAAGTCATCACCGATGTAGCCACCGAGATACCCCTCTGTCTTTCAATTTCCATGAAATCACTGGTCGCGTGTTTCTTGATCTTATTGCTTTTTACCGCACCTGCCACCTGTATGGCACCGCCAAATAACAACAGCTTTTCTGTTAGGGTGGTTTTACCCGCATCCGGGTGTGATATGATGGCGAATGTTTTACGCCTGTTGATCTCTTTTTCGTATTTCATAATGTAGTCCGGGAGTCGGAAAAACGGGAAGTCCGAAAGAACTTTTGCCTACTGATGATACCCGTAATTTCCTGCCTGTTTTCAGCGGCAAATGTAAGGTATAGAGGGGTTTGAGAAGATGATTTTAGACAATGCCTGACCAAAATCATCAAATCGGTATAAATTTTGCGAGATTTATGTGCATAACCCGCCTATTATGATTTTACGCTTCATTTTCCTGATGATGATCATCCCTGTTTTATCATCTGGACAGGCTGCAGATACCAGTGGTAAACGGCCCGATATGAGCCGATTGAATTATGAGGATGTAAAATGGACCAAGGCCGAGGGCAGCAGCTTCTGGTTTTACTATAAACCCAGCTTATACTTTTTTAAGAATACCGAGTTTGAAACGATCGCACTGGAGAACGGAGATATCCTGATCTATCTTTTCGATCCGGGCCTTTATCTCTTACTACCCGATTACACCAACACAGAAAAAAACAAAGAACAACCCGTTGAATTTGTTACTGCCCGGAGCTGTGTATTTGTGCGCCGCAGCCGCGGTGCTTTCTGGATCTACGATAAGGGCCAATATGTGTCCAATCTGGAACGCATCGGCATGAATACCCAGCATCAATACGTATTCAGATCCGGCTTATCTGATAAGCGTTACTGGATTGAGGAATATGATTTTGTTTTTGGCAAGATTGCGAAACCGGTGGGGATTCTTTCGGAATGATCAGCGTGAGTTGTGAGTAGTCAGTAGTGAGTATGGCTTGATCTTGACTCTCTACTGACTACTCACAACTCACCTAATACTCAACCATCTTCGCCACCGCCTTCCCTTCCGTTACGGTAACGATCCACAAATGGCTGTAATCGCTATCATCAAGGTTGGGGTATTTCCCGGTTTCCTTGATCAGTAGATTCACCAATACCGGGGTTGTGTTGGAATGGCCGGCTACTACGATTGTCTTTCCGCGAATCTGCAATAACTGTTCTGCAAATGCAGGAAGTGATTTAGGATCATAGACTTGTATCTCTTTATTGAACTTTTTAGCAAGCGGGGTAACCGTTGATTTGGTTCGGGTATAGTTGGTAGAATAGATGGCATCAGGTTGATAGGCTTCCAATACTTTCAGCAGGTTTTGTGCACGTAATGCTCCTTTGGGGGCCAATGGCGGATCGGCGGTCATGGCAGTGGAACCGGTTGTACTGGTATCTTTTTCTGCATGGCGGAGAAGGATATAGGTAGTGGTTTGTGCGGATCCCGTTCCCCAAAAAAACATGGCGGCAACCAGCAAAGAGAGTATTTTACCCATGGTAGTCAGTTAAGGTTATGAAGATACAGAACCCGGCATCATAGTGGCCCTATCTGAATAAATTGGGCAGATATATAGCAATTCCTTCACAACTGTTTTAGCTTTCTGCCAGTATATTTGAGCAAGGCAACTGCCTTTGGTACCATTTTTGAATCTAAACCGCAAACAGAGATATGAAACGAGTTTTTACTTTATTGTTCTTAGCAGCTATTTGTATCCATTCGGATGCGCAGGGATTGAAAGGGCTTCTTAACAAGGCCAAAGACGCCGTTACCAAACCCGGTGGATTAAGCAATGATGATATTGTTGCCGGATTGAAAGAAGCATTGGTCGTGGGTTCTACCAAAGGATCCAATACCCTCTCGCAGGTAGATGGCTTTTTTGCCAATGCCGCACTTAAGATCTTGCTGCCGCCTGAAGCGCAAAAGGTAGAGAGCACTTTACGTAAAGTGGGATTGGGCAAACAGGTAGACGACGCCATCCTGAGCATGAACCGCGCTGCAGAAGATGCCTGTAAAAGTGCAGCCCCTATTTTTGGCAATGCTGTTAAACAAATGAGTTTCGGAGATGCCTTAAGCATTTTAAAAGGAAGTGATACTGCTGCCACGGGATACCTGAGAGGAAAGACCACCGCAGAATTAACCGATGCTTTCCGCCCCGTGATCGAAGAATCACTGAAGAAAGTGGATGCCACCAAATACTGGAATACACTGATCACTTCTTACAATAAAGTAAACATCCTCGGCGGACAAAAGATCAATCCAGACCTTTCAGCCTATGTAACCGATAAAGCCCTCAGCGGTATTTTTACACAGGTGGCGATAGAAGAAAAAAATATCAGAAAAGATCCTTTAGCGAGGACTTCGGATATTTTGAAGAAGGTGTTTGCGAAGTAATTTTGAGTTTGGAGTCTTGAGTTTAAAGTTTAAATTGTGGGATATTTAAAATCAATAATATAAAATTTAAAAAAAATAATCCAAACATTTTATCTGAAAAAATAATAAAATCCCTAGAGTCGCGCATTGAAATTAAAAATTATATTAAAGATGAAAAACATGACCGCGCTAGAATTAAAGAGCTTGAAGAAGCAAAAGAAGAATTAGAAAAAATTGAAAAACAATTAGAGAAAAGGGAAGGGGGGCAAGCTACCCGTTTATTGTATGATAAAACGATGCCGGAAGAAGTAAAAGATTTTATACAAAAATACTTTGAACTGAAACCGGAGGAAATGGCCGAAGGCGGTCGCCGGCGCGTTGATCGGGATCGAGTCCGTGGTGAGCACGAAGCACAGGCCCCGT
>CBHRAM010000421.1:0-3061 GCA_966076165.1 uncultured Chitinophagaceae bacterium | reverse complement strand
ACATCATTGCTTCCGCTTTGAAGCGGGATATGAAAATGCGGCATGAACTTTTTGCTGTTGGCTACAAATTCAATGATCTCGTTCGTTAACAAATTAGGTTCGATGGAAGAGATGCGGTAACGTTCAATACCCTCTACAGCATCCAGTGCTTTTACGAGGTCAAAGAAATTTTCGCCTGCTTTATCTTCTCCATCCGGGCCCTTGCCAAAATCGCCGAGGTTCACACCTGTCAGCACCACTTCTTTTACACCTGCCCTGGCTATTTCCTCTACATTGGCCAGAACGTTTGCAATAGAATCGCTCCGGCTTTTGCCCCGGGCCATGGGTATGGTACAGAAAGAGCAGTTATAATCACAGCCATCCTGCACTTTGAGAAAAGTACGGGTACGGTCGTTTTGCGAGAAAGAAGCATTGAAACCACTTACTTCTTCAATATCGCAGCTGCAGATCTTAGCGGCATCGCCCTTGGCCAGCTCGCTGATATGCCGGGCAATATTGAATTTTTCAGAAGCCCCCAGCACCAGGTCAACCCCCGGGATAGACGCAATCTCCTGCGGCTTCAGCTGGGCATAGCAGCCCGTGATCACCACAAAACTCTCCGGCGATTTTCTTTGGATCCGCCTTACCAGGCTGCGGCATTCCTTATCGGCATTATCGGTTACGGAGCAGGTATTGATCACGTACACGTCGGCGAGATCGTCAAATCCCTTTTTTTCAAAGCCCTCCGTTTCCAGCATGCGGGAAAGGGTAGAGGTCTCCGAAAAATTCAGTTTACAACCCAGGGTATGAAAGGCTACGGTACGCTTTTTTTCCATAGAGGGGGCAAAGATAGTGGATCGGGGTTTAGTTTGTGGTTTGTGGTCTGTAGTCTGTAGTTGTTAGGGGGGATACTAACCACAGACTACAGACTACAAACCAAAGACTTACGCTATGATTATAACGTTTTCTTAAAAATCACTATTTCCTCATCCCCATTTTCCTTTTTACGATTAATAAGGTATGTTTGCCAGTCTTAAAAAACCAAAACCAATGCAGTTTAAGAAGATCAATAACCTTACAGGATGGGCGGTATTCCTGATTGCCGCTACCGTTTACATTTTAACCGCAGAAGCAGGAGGTAGTTTCTGGGATTGCGGTGAGTTTGTGAGCAGCTGTTTCAAATTACAGATCCCCCACCCGCCGGGAGCCCCCTTGTTTGTGATGATGGGCCGTGTGTTTATTGTTCTTTTCGGGGATAACCCGCTTACTGCCGCCAAAGCGGTTAACGTAATGAGTGCTTTGGCCAGTGCCTTTACCATTCTTTTCCTGTTCTGGACCATCACCCATTTTGCCCGTAAGATCGTGAATGTAAAAACGGTTGATACACTAACGGCTTCACAGGCATGGTCTATCATGGGTGCAGGTGTTGTGGGTGCTTTGGCATATACATTCAGTGATTCATTTTGGTATAGCGCTGTGGAAGGTGAGGTATATGCTATGTCATCTTTCTTTACAGCCATCGTATTCTGGGCCATCCTGAAATGGGAGAACCATGCAGATGAACCGGGAGCCGATAAATGGATCGTGTTGATATTCTTCCTGATGGGATTGTCCATTGGTGTTCACCTGTTGAACCTCTTGACCATCCCGGCTATTGTAATGGTGTATTATTTCCGCAGAAGGGAAACCTTCAATTATGAGGTATTACGCAAATGGTTTCTGCGTTTGGCAGCTATTGGCGGCGGATTGGCTTTTATCCTCGCTATGATCAGCGCTTCTGCTGAATCGAGTGAGAATAACCCTTTGGATGGTACCATGGCAGGACTGGTGATCTTCGGAACCCTGGCCGGTATTGGCCTCCTGTTCTTAGTAGAACGCTGGAATAAAGAAAAGAAGGCCTATAATGGCGGTACCTATATCTTCTTTGCCATTGGTTGTATCATTGTAGGATTGGTACAGGTAGGTGTGATACAATATACCGTAAAACTGGCCGGAACTTTCGACCGCACTTTTGTAAACAGTTTTGGTTTGCCTTTCTTCTCAGGTTTTGCCTTCTTCTTTGTACTGGTAGCCGTGGCTTTATGGTGGGCATTGAAATTTGCCGCTAAAAAATCATGGTCTTATTTACGCCTGGGGATCTGGTGCCTTACATTTATGCTGGTAGGGTATAGTACCTATGTAACTACAATGATCCGCAGTAATGCGAACCCTTCGGTGGATATGTACAATGTAGATAATCCGATCAGCCTGGTTGGCTATCTTGGCCGCGACCAGTATGGGGATTTTCCTTTGTTCTACGGACAGAAATTTACTGCCGACCCGATCGACCTGAAGAGTTCAGGTATGCGTTACCAGAAATCAAAAGATAAATACATAGAGCTGGGTGCCGATAAACATTATGTGTATTCAGCAGATGATAAAATGGTGTTCCCAAGGGTTTGGGATCCTAGCAACGAACATAACCACGCAGATTATTATGCGTATTATTTAGGGATCAATAAAACAAGGGATGGCAAATATGAAAGAGCGCCAACCCAGATGGATAATATCAAGTTCTTTGGTGGTTACCAGATCTATTGGATGTATTTCCGCTATTTTATGTGGAACTTCTCCGGTAAACAAAATGATAACCAGGGATTGTTCGCAGGTAATGTAAGGGACGGTAACTGGATCACCGGGATCTCGCCTGTTGATAACATACTTTATGGTGATCAGAGCACTATGCCCGACAGCCTGAAAAATAACAAGGCCAACAATAAATTATTTGCCTTGCCATTCATACTCGGATTGATCGGCCTGTTCTATCAATTCAAGAAAAGATCGGATGATGGTGTGGTAAACATGCTGTTGTTCTTCTTTACCGGCTTTGCGATCATTCTCTACCTGAACCAGGCCGGTTACCAGCCACGTGAGCGTGATTATGCCTATGTAGGAAGCTTCTATGCATTTGCTGTATGGATCGGATTGGGTGTGTTGAAAGTGAAAGATTGGCTGGGTTCAAAATTATCCGGATCAATGGCCGCCTCACTGGCAACCATTATCTGTTTATTGGCAGTGCCGGCAATTATGGCGCAGCAGGAAT
>CBHRAM010000420.1:0-3082 GCA_966076165.1 uncultured Chitinophagaceae bacterium | reverse complement strand
GAAAGTGAAGAGAAATGCCTGGTAACCCTGATGCATGCCAATAACGAGATCGGTAATATGCTGGATATACATGCCGTGGGTAATCTTTGTAAATTATACAATGCCATTTTCCACAGCGATACCGTTCAGACCGTTGGGCATTTTCCATTTGACCTGCGTAATACACCTGTTCATTTTATCACTGGCGCGGGCCATAAATTTCATGGGCCCAAGGGAGTGGGTATGCTGTACATTAATGAAAATGTAAAGATCAAGCCTTTTATACACGGGGGCAGCCAGGAAAGAAATATGCGGGCGGGTACCGAGAACCTTTACGGTATTGTAGGTTTTGCCAAAGCCCTGCAATTGGCCACTGATAATTATGAGCAGGACAGCACCTATATCAAGGGCCTGAAAATGTACATGATGGAGCAGCTCAAAAAACATATTAAAGGTGTGGCTTTTAACGGCGACACTTTGGGAAGAAGCTTATATGCCGTATTGAGTGCCAGCTTCCCTAAAACAGAAAAAAGCGAGATGATCCTCTTCAATATGGACATCAATAATATCTGCGCCAGCGGCGGCAGTGCCTGCACCAGCGGGGCCGACCAGGGCTCGCATGTGATCAGGGCCATCAATAATAACCCCAACCAGGTTACGGTTCGTTTTTCCTTCAGTAAGCACAATACCAAGGAGGAAATTGATACCGTAGTAGAAAAACTGAAAGATCTGATCTGATTTTAGCAATCAGGCATTCATTAACAAAATAAGTTATACCACTTTAGCGTTATGGCATCAGCCCACGATATGGGTTATTGAATAAAAATTTAAGCCATGACAAAGAGAATCCTGACCTATCTGCTGATCCTGTCATTTATACTGATCGGCATTTTATATACCACTTCCGGACAGGCCCAGATGGCCAGCCCTCAAAAAAATGCACAAAGCTTTTTCGGCGAACTGGGTGGCCCCGGTATCATTACCGTGAATTACGAGTACCGTTTTAACGGCCAGCAGGGATTTGCTGCCCGGATTGGTATGGGAGGCTATGGTTTTGGTAAAAAAGGGGTTTTTACCGTTCCGGCGGGTGTGAACTATATCACCGGATCGGGTAAGCATTATGCAGAAGTGGGTGCCGGTATCTGTGGGGTAGCTTTATCCGGAAACAATACTTATTTCGACAATGAAAAATCGGGTATCACCGGTTACTTCAATTTCGGCTATCGTTATCAGCCTGAAAATAATGGGATGATGTACAGAGCCTTCCTCTCTCCTCTTTTTACACCTGCAGGCCTGGTGCCTTTCTACGCAGGAGTTAGTGTAGGATTGAAATTCTAAAGAATTACACAATGTGATAATTTGATATTCATTCCCTCAATTTACATTATCAAATTATCACATTATCAGATTATCACATTACCTGTAATCGTCCTCATTAAAATCATCAGCTTCCTCATCCAGGTTCATAGATCCGAGGCTTCCTAAATTCATCATACTGCCCATCAAGTCTTTGAACTCGATCTTTCCGTCCACTACTTTTTTGCTGATGAGTGAATAAGAAGAAAGGCCATGTAACACAAACTCCATCAGTAAGGCATTCTCTTTCTCATTGGCATGAGGGAAATATTTTTTTACGAAGCCATAGAGACCATCCACTTTGTATAAGGTAGCGATCTTATCGCCATCTTTCATGTCGAGCAGAATGTCTACATGATTGCCTGCATCAAACCAGCGGGTGATCGATTTATAGGGGTTCTCCGGTTCTTTTTCTTCCACAGATCTTTTGCCGGTGCTTCTTTTCTTTTTTAGCTGATCGGGGTTGGGGAAGTATTGAATGAACTGGGTTCGGATAGATTTGTCAACCAGGTTTACCGCTACCTGGTAAGGGCCTTCCTGCTCCCCTTCATACACTAATTCGATCTTACCGGTAATGGCCGGAATGATCCCCGACAGATCACTGATCCAGACCTGTGTCTGTGCTTCATTATGAATGATGGCCCTTCTCTCGGCGCTGCTCACCGCGTTCTCAAAAGCTGCAATGGTTAAACGGGCACTCACACCGCTTTTCTTATCTACGTATTCATTGGCCCTGGCTTCAAATGCTACCTGTTCGATCAAACGTTTGATGAGATCGCTTACCACCACTTTCTCTTTCTGTATAGCAAGGATATCAGCTTCCTGCTCTGTAATGGCCAGCGAGGTTTCAATATCTTTTGGATAATGTGTTAAGATCTGGCTTTCGATCCTGTCTTTCAGCGGGGTTACAATACTTCCCCGGTTGGTATAATCTTCGGGATTGGCCGTAAAAATGAAAAGAATATCGAGTGGCATACGCAGTTTAAACCCGCGGATCTGTATATCGCCTTCCTGCAGGATATTAAAGAGAGCTACCTGGATCCTTGCCTGCAGATCGGGCAACTCGTTGATCACGAAAATACCACGGTTGCTTCTGGGAATGATCCCGTAATGGATCACTTTCTCATCGGCAAAACTCAGTTTCATATTGGCCGCCTTGATCGGATCAATATCGCCGATCAGGTCTGCCACACTCACATCCGGTGTGGCCAGTTTTTCACCATATCTTTCAGAACGGTGGATCCATTGTACCGGTGTCTCATCCGCATATTCTGCGATCTGGTCCTTGGCAAATTTGCTTAATGGATTCAACGGATCATCATTCACTTCACTACCCGCAACGATCGGAATATACTCATCCATCAGGTCTACCATCTGGCGTGCCATCCTTGTCTTGGCCTGTCCGCGCAATCCAAGAAATAAAATATTGTGCCGGCTCAGCAAAGCTCTTTCTGTATCGGGGATCACGGTATCCTCATATCCCAAAATACCCGTAAACGGATTTTCTTTATTGCGGATCGAGTTGATCAGGTTATCGCGGATCTCTTCCTTAACCGATTTGGCTTGATAACCACTTTTCTTTAACTGGCCGAGGGTTTTTATTTTTTTGATGTCCATGTGTAGATTGGTCGTAAAATTTAAATTATGATTCGTGAGTAGTGAGTAGTGAATTGTGAGTGAAAAAAATCTCACAACTGACTACTCACTACTCACCCTAATACACCGTTTTCCTCTTCCCGCTTTCAAA
>CBHRAM010000419.1:0-3085 GCA_966076165.1 uncultured Chitinophagaceae bacterium | reverse complement strand
TAGGTTAGGAATTAGGGCAGATAGTCTCTTTATAGGTTAGGCAGGATTGCATATTGATCATTGACATAAGTTCTTTGTCCTTCTTTAAAAATATTAGTACAACAGAAATTAAGAAGCACTCCTTTTGGCTTATTAAGCAGCTTCATATAACTAAGTACCTGGGCTTCATAAACGGGGTTCATTGCATCGACCGCCTTTATTTCAACAACTATCAGATCATCTACCAAAATATCCAACCGCAAATCTGCCTCAACATCTAGTCCTCTATAATTAATCGGAACCTTCAATTGTGATTTTACGTCGAAGTTCTTGTACAAAAGTTCTCTAACCAAACATTTCTGATATACACTCTCCAACAAGCCAGGTCCCAATGCTTTATGAACTTCAATGGCACATCCAATAATCGAATAGCTCAGGCTGTCAATATATTTTTTAGTTACCCTCACAACCCAAAATTACTCACACCCTACATTCATAAATCAGGTATTTATACTCTATGCCCTAATTCCTAACCTATGACCCTATGTGTTTAAAAAAGAGTTTTAATGAGTTATTCTATTTAAACGCATTAAGCCCCGTAACATCCATCCCCGTGATCAGTAAATGAATATCATGTGTGCCTTCATAAGTGATCACGCTTTCGAGGTTCATCATGTGGCGCATGATGCTGTATTCGCCGGTGATGCCCATGCCGCCAAGCATTTGCCTGGCATCGCGTGCAATGTTTGTGGCTATTTCGCAGCTGTTTCTTTTGGCCATACTGATCTGTTGTGGAGTGGCTTTGCCTTCGTTCATCAAAACCCCTAAACGCCAAACCATCAGCTGTCCTTTGGTGATCTCGGTGATCATTTCTGCAAGTTTCTTTTGCTGCAACTGAAATCCACCGATGGGCCTGTCGAACTGGATACGTTCTTTACTGTAACGCAAAGCCGTATCATAACAATCCATCGCTGCGCCCAAAGCACCCCAGGCAATGCCATAACGGGCTTTGGATAAACAGCCGAGCGGTCCCTTTAATCCTTTTACATTGGGGAGAATATTTTCTTTGGGCACTTTTACATTATCAAAAACCAATTCCCCGGTGGCACTGGCACGCAAACTCCATTTGCCATGGGTGGTGGGTGTGGAAAATCCTTCCATTCCTCTTTCAACGATCAGTCCCTGGATCTCATCCTGCTCATTTTTTGCCCATACAACCGCTACCTGCGCAAAGGGGGCATTACTGATCCACATTTTAGCCCCGTTAAGAATTACATGGTCACCTGCATCTTTGATATTGGTTAGCATTCCCGAAGGGTTACTTCCATGATTGGGCTCTGTTAATCCAAAACAGCCCAGCCATTCACCGCTCGCGAGCTTGGGTAAGTATTTATTGCGCTGCGCTTCGTTTCCGTAGGCGTAAATGGGAAACATCACCAGGCTGCCCTGTACACTGGCTGTACTTCGTACACCACTATCGCCCCTTTCCAGTTCCTGCATCATGAGGCCGTAGCTGATATAGTCGAGCCCGCCCCCACCATACTGTTCAGGAACGGTTGGCCCAAAACAACCCAATTCTCCCATCTGTTGTACGATCTGAACGGGAAACGCTGCTTTTTGTGCATAGTCTTCTATGATGGGTGAGATCTCTTTTTTTACATACATCCGAACGGTTTCGCGGATGAGTTTATGTTCTTCGGTGAGAAGATCATCGATCATGTAATAGTCGGGGGATTGGAATAGATCTGTTCTGGCAGCCATGATGCAAGTTTGGAGTTTGTAGTCTGGGGTCTGGAGTTATTTCCAGGCTTTGAACTGTACAAATTTAAAGATATGGGGTGAGTGAGTGGGGTTTTGTATAGGTTTTTCTTTTCTCTGCGGTTATCTCCCTGTCCTCTGCGGCTCTGCGGTTGGAGAGGGTTATCAATAGTGGCGGATTCGTAATTCTGAAGTATTTCCAACCGCAGAGACAGGGAGAGGTAGAGAATTTCGCAGAGGTTTTATATTTAAGGCCTAAAACCTGCTTATGAAAAGGATATTATTTGCTTTACTGTTAATCTTGCCGCTTGGCCTTATGGCACAAAAAAAAGAAGAGAAGAAATTAGAAAACCAGATCAGGCAGTATTTTTTTGTGATGCTTACGGCGGGCCCGAACCGTACACAGGATTCTGTAACGGTGGCGAACATTCAGGAAGGGCATATGGCCAATATCAACCGGTTGTATAATGAGGGTAAACTAAAAGTTGCCGGGCCATTTGGTGATGACGGGAAATGGATCGGGATTTTTATTTTTGATTGCCCGGATAAAGAAGAAGTGGAAAAATTATTGGTAACAGATCCGGCTGTTAAAAGTGGAAGACTGAATTATGAGATCCATCCGTGGTGGACGAGTGCGGTGGGGAGCTTTACGGTTGGAAAACCGAAGAAGAGTTAAAAATGAAAAGTGAATAATTAAAAGTGCCAACAACACTTTTAACTATTCACTTTTCACTATTCACTTTCAATAATCTTCTTCCTCTACCGGTCCTCTCCTTCCTGCAGCGGCACCGCCTTTCGCGCCACTTTGTTCTATGTCTTTATTGATCTCTTCAATGTCTACGCTACGGGCAGTTTTATCGCCCATCAGGTATTCTGTGAAATAATCTGCCATGCGCCAGAAAAAGTATTCAACCATGTCTCCGTAGCCGTGGCGTTGGCCGGGTAATATCACGAGGTCGAAACGTTTGTTGGCTTTGATAAGAGCGTTGGCTACACGTGTTGTATTGGCAGGATGAACGTTGTTGTCAATATCACCTGTGGAGAGCATTAAATGTCCTTTCAGGTTTTTAACGAGGTCCTGGTTCTTTTCAATATTGTACACAAAACTGGTATCGCCTTTATCACCGATCACTTCTTTTACACCATGGTGTTGCTCACTCCACCAACGGTTGTATACGGAGTTATCGTGGTTACCAGAGGAAGATACAGCCACTTTAAAGAAATCAGGATAGACCAACATGGCTGCGGTACTCATAAAACCTCCACCGGAATGGCCGTGTATACCTACGCGGTTGATGTCTATATATGGATAACGGTCTGCCAATTGTTCTGCGCAGGCTTTTTTATC
>CBHRAM010000418.1:0-3099 GCA_966076165.1 uncultured Chitinophagaceae bacterium | reverse complement strand
GATTCCAATTTTAATGAAAATGCAGTAGCTTACAGCATTATTGGGAAGGATATTCCATATGAACAATGCTTTTGGGGCATCTCCACATCGCACAAAATGGACTCGGTGGAAAGAGTAGAAGGGAAAAAATTCCTCCTGGATTATTTCCCTGCACTGATCGGCGGAAAGAATATGCAAAACCCAAAATACAACCCGGTATACCATCCAAAACGCCCGGGGTATCAGGGCAAACTGTATATGCTGGTGGATGAAAATGTGGCCTCCGCAGGCTCTCACATGGCATCGCTGGTAAAGTCATACGCCAGGAATGTAACCGTAGTAGGGGTGGAAACAACCGGTGGTTATTATTACCACAATGGTCACATGTCCATGGTATATGAATTGCCGAATTCAAAAATCAAGTCAAAGTTTTCAATTGTTCATGTGGAACAGGATGCGCTTGTGAAACCAGACCAGCCAGCGGGGAGAGGGATCATTCCTGATTATATAGTGTGGCCCACCTTTGCAGACTTCCTGCAAAACAGGGACACCCAGCTGGAATTTGTTTTAAAATTAATCAATAAATGAAGTATTTGACCTACCTATGCCTGGTGGTCTTGTTGCTTGTACATTGCAGGCAGGCAGCTACCCGGGAAAAACCTGTAAATTCAATTCAAACCGTGCCAATCGATACACCTGAAGAAAGACCGGATTCTTTGTTAGTGATTCCAGATACTGCCAGGATCGAGGTCGGGAAATTTCAGAAGAAAGAGAACCTGGAACCCGGAAAGGAAGAATATACCTTCTGTGAAAAATGGAAACTGGATTCTGCCACCCTGCTACGTATCATCAGGGGTTTTAAACCGATCAACGGCAGCACCTGGCATTACAGTTACGATAATTTCGATTGCCAGCTGGTGGGAATGATAAAGATCAGCGGAAAGGAATACAGGATGTATCTCAATGCAGGGTCCTATTTCTTCCTGACGACCGGAGACCTTCAGTTCATCTTTGGCGACGAAAAGAATGCATTTAACAAGTACTTCCTGGAAGGAAATATTTATGATCAAAATCCTAAAGAATAATATGGATCTGTTACAACCAGGCCCATTTTTACTGCTGGTCGCTTTGATCTTGCTGATATTGAGTCCTGCGGTGTTCGGGATACTTTTACTACGCTTCCTGTTGAGTGTAATTTTTTAAATAAAAGGGGCTGTCAAAACTTCGAGACAGCCCCTTGTTATTCGGGTACCTGATGGAGAGAATTTTCGTACATGCAATTCTCAGCGCCTTCCGGCAACTTATGATGCATCCCCTTTTATCATCGCACTGATCTCATCGATCGCATCTTCTTCTGAAACATAGCCCGTATTCTTAAACCGGATCACCCCACCCGGATCGATCACTATTTTTGTAGGCAATGCAGTGATGCCAAATAACTTCGCCAGCGAATTATCATCCATATACACATTGAAAGAATAATGTTTGCTTTGCAGTAATTTCTGGGCATCTTCTTTCGCCGTATTCGAACGCGGGGATGTATGCACAAACATAAACACCACATTCGTATCCTTTGCATAGTAATTTACCGCCTGCTGCATTCCCGGGAATGAGCCTACACAAGGTACACACCAGGTAGCCCAGAAATCAATGATCACCGTTTTCCCTTTCAGGCTTTTCAAAGCAAGCACTTTACCATTTACATCGGCAATACTGAAATCCGGTGCAGGCATTTCTGTTTTAAACTTCGCCATCTTTGCCGCCGCCTTTTCTTTCCTGGTCACATGCACCGAATCCAGGAACTGCTCATAGCCATTGCCATAGAATTTCCTGAAGGACTCCTCGCCGGTGCCGGTACTTAAAATCAGCGCCCGCAATGCCTGTAATGCCTGCGACCTGTCACCTGCCTTCATCAGCGCCAGTGTATATGCTTTCTGAAAGACAGGTGCATGCGCCGCAAACGCCGGGGTCATATACGCTAAGGCCTTTTTGTCATCTCCTTTTTTCTGAAGGATCATGCCATAAGCAAATTCAAATTCAGTTTTTTTGTTCGATAAGAAAGGTTGCAGGATCTTCTCCGCTTCTGCAGGTTTATTGGCGGATATTAATTCCTGTACTATTGCAAATGCTGTATTGCTGATCCATTCACTGTCTTTTACGTGATGCAGGTATTCACTTGCTTTGGCTGCATTCCCATTGGCAGCAAAAGTCTCAGCCAGGTGGCTGAAACTGTAATCCACCAAAACCTTGTTTTCCGGTGCGGCCTCTTTCTCCAGTTTATTCACCAGGTACTCCATCTTTACCACATCAGTTTCTGATTTGATGGCATTAAATACAAAAGTGACTGAAGAATCTTCTCTTGCTGCCGCCAGGGCTAAGAACAATAGTAATTTCATGAGTTGGTTATTGATATTTTACAAAACGTAGTCGATCATTGCAGAAAGTTCATTTACTGCTGCTTCTTTGGTGCCGCCAAAACCGGTCAGTTTAAACCTGGTATTACCATTGCGGTCTATTACAAACTTTGCAGGAATGCCTTCCAGCTTGTAATCTTCTGCCACCCTGCTTTTCTTCGTTTCCTTATCTCTCAGGTCCATCAGTACATCGAAAGTGTAATGGTTGTCATCAATGTATTTCTTTGCTTCCGCAGTCGGATCACCCGTTATTTTATCCAGTGTATGGATAAAGAGGAATTTTACATCCGGGTTGTTTTTGTATTTATCTACTGTCGCCTGCATAGAAGGAAAAGAGGCTTTGCAGGGGCCACACCAGGTAGCCCAAAAGTCCAGTACAACGACCTTTCCTTTCAGACTTGCCAGTGATACCGTTTTGCCATTTACATCTTTCAACGTAAAGTTGATACCCGGTTCATTCACTAACTTCTTTGCTACTTCTTCTTTGATACGTGCCATGTTCTCTTTTTCCAGCCCGCTCTTAAAAGCGTCAAAATCCTTGTCTGATCCCTTGCTCAGTACATAGGCTGCCTTGAATTTAGCTTTTACAGAATCGCTCGCAGTACCTTCCCTGATGGCCTCCGTCATGAGCGGGAAAGCTTCTTTTAGCCGGTTGGTGGCTACCAGTGCTTCCATATAGGTAGCACCCATTTTTTCCGGGTCATCT
>CBHRAM010000417.1:0-3113 GCA_966076165.1 uncultured Chitinophagaceae bacterium | reverse complement strand
TGATCAATACGGTAGCCATGCTGTTTGTATTTATGATGATACTATATCTTTTATTTTAAAAACCCTTCACTGTATTCATATCCCGCTGAAGCCAGTTGGTATCCGGATAGCTGGCATTGGGATGGATCGTATGAATGGCGTAAGCCTGTCTTGACTTACCTGATGTATTGGGCAAACTATAATGCGGCAATAATCCATGTAATACCACACAGTCACCTTTTTTAACTTCCAGTGGAATCATACCTTCTATCGAATAAGGTTCTGGATTGAGCTGAACCATTTCTGTTCCACCACCTTCTTTTCTTTTGAACCAGGAGCGAAGCGAGGTCTGGTGTCCGCCGGGCATGGCCCAGAGACAACCGTTTGCCTGCGTAGCATCTTCCAGGGCAAACCAGAAACCGATACAGGATTCGGGTTCTGTATATAAGAAAGTACTGTCCTGGTGTATATCTACCACCCCACCGATCTTTGCGTGTTTGAATATCATCATGCTCTGGATCAGCAGATTTTGATCCAGTTCAAGATCGGCTGCCAGTTGTTTCATCTGTGGTGATCTTGAAAAGGCATTGAATACAGGGTCGAGATCATGCAGCGCATGCCCTATCTTGTTCAGCGAATGGAACAGGTCTTTCTTTAGATTTCCTGATGGATCGAATGCATCTTTTTCAAAAAAGAAAGAGATCTTATCTCCTGAATCCAGAAAATAATCATCACTGGTTCTGGTCTGCTCCGATGTTTGAAAAACAGAAGGGTGTCCATCATAATCAAACTCCTGGGCAAGTTCTTCTGCACGCTGCATGAGTCGGTCGCAGGCTTCGGCGGTATTAAATCCCTCCAGAACAAGAAAGCCGTCTGATTGAAATTTTTGCAATAGGTTTCCCAATACAATGATTTTAATAAGTTATTACCTTAAAGGTAGTTCTTAAAATGAAATAGATTGTACCCTAAAATGGATCCTCAGAAACCGTGCCTTGGTGTGAGAAATAATTTTGCACACCAAGGCACAAAGGCACGGTTTAGGGCAAATAAAAACCCCCGATTCACCATCGGGGGTTACAACTAAAATCACCAAAAGTAAACAGGGTTATTGCAAGCAAGGGTTAGTCGGGTTTCTTACCATCCAGGAAGGTATTGATGGTAGAGATCTGTGTCTGATCGTTCTCATCTTTACCTACCGTGTACTTACTGTAGAAGTTTTCTACAGAAGTGAGTGTGTTTCCAAACAGTTCCATGTTGCGGCGAACATAAGCGGGAACGGCATCAAATTCATGGTTATTATCCGCTGTGTTCATATTGTAAGAAAGGTTACGGAGTTTCTGTAGCCTCTCTGCTGCACGTTTCTTTTGTTCTTCTACCTCATCCAACGGGCCATCCTCATAGAATGAAGGAGCGGGTGTTTCTATTTTTGAAACGGGTGCCGGTGCTTCTTCTCTTTCTTTCATCTCAAAATGAAAATCCATTTCCGGTTCTTCTATTTTTGCTATTGGCTGAGGTTGCGGAGCAGGGGTTGGTTCCGGTTGTTTCATTTCTATAACGGGGGCCTTCGCTTCCATTTCGGGTTCTGCATAGATATTAGCCGGTTTGCTGAGCATTCCACCTAATACAGAAACAGGTTGTGCAGGCATGGTTGGCTGATCATTCACCTGGAAGTCCATCAGTTCTTCGATGGCTGTTTTTGGAACATGCACTTCTTCAACAGGTGGTTCTTCCACTTTTACTTCCTGTGTGATCTCCGGGTTGAGTTCGAACTGCAGGACTGCTGTTTCTCTTTCTGCCGGTTTTTCTTCATATACCTGAACAGGTGTTGAACTGAAATCGTGTTTGCCAAAAACCGTGAGCATTTTCTCGAGCGGCATTACTTCATGCATGCTGGGGGCAAACGGGTCTTTTTCTTCTACCTTGGGTGCCACCACTTCCTGTACCGGTTGTGGAGCAGGTTTGGCTTCTTCTGTTTCCATTCCTAACACCATCACCACTTTTTCAGGCTGTGGTTCCACTTTCTTGGCAACCACCGGTTTTGCAAACGGATCTTTATGTTCAAAACCTGTAGCGATCAGGGTGATGCCAATTTTTTTGTCGAGAGAACTGTCGTAACCCATACCCACGATCACATCCGTAGCTTCACCTGCCTGCATACGGAGGTGATTATTGATGATCTCCAGCTCATCCATGGTACATTCATGTTCCCCTTCTGCACTGTTGATATTGATCAGGATCCATTTGGCTCCGCGGATATCGTTATCATTCAATAAGGGAGAAGCCAGTGCTTCTTCAATAGCGCGTTGTGCCCGGTCTTCCCCTTCTAATTCTGCTTTACCCAGGATAGCCACACCACCATTTTTCATAACCGTACACACATCCGCAAAATCCACTATAATGTGTCCGCGGCTGTTGATGATATCGGTGATACATTTAGCTGCAGTAGCCAATACATTATCGGCTTTGCCAAAAGCTTCTTTCATTTTCAGGTTGCCATACTGCATCCTTAATTTATCGTTGCTGATCACCAGTAAGGTATCAACATAAGGCTTTAAGGCCATGATACCTTCTTCTGCCTGCTGGTGACGGCGAGGCCCTTCAAAGCCAAACGGCGTAGTAACAATACCCACGGTTAAAATGCCCAGGTCCTTACAGATCTGTGCAATAATAGGTGCTCCACCGGTACCGGTTCCACCACCCATACCTACGGTGATGAATGCCATTTTGGTATTTACTTCCAGTATTCTTTTGATCTCTTCGAGAGATTCTTCTGTTGCTTTCTTACCCACTTCCGGGTTAGCGCCGGCACCCAAACCTTGTGTAAGGTGTGGCCCGAGCTGAATTTTATTCGGGATGTTGCTCTGCTCTATCGCTTTCGCATCGGTATTACAGATAATAAAATCAACACCTTCGATATTCTGTTCAAACATGAAGTTTACCGCATTGCTTCCTCCTCCTCCAACACCCAATACTTTGATGATGGAAGACTTCTGTTTGGGAAGATCGAAATGAATCATAACTTACTTTTTTAGTGATATAACGGGTTAGTACAAATCGAATGCTACACATACTAACGAGCATTCGCGCCAATTTATTTTATTACCTGGTCTTCTTCTTCCTTGAACATGTCGATC
>CBHRAM010000416.1:0-3159 GCA_966076165.1 uncultured Chitinophagaceae bacterium | reverse complement strand
TAGCGATTGCTTAATTTGGTCTGATTGAAACGAAAAGCTGGAACGCAAAGGGCGCAAAGAGATAATTAAATCAGGTTTCACTTTTCTGAAGAAAAGCTCTTACTTAACAGAACTCTTTTTTTTCTCCTCCTCTAATTTAACAAGGGCATTCTTTCTTAGCCCCAGCAACCATGCCTGGAATTGATCCGGTGCAACAAAGGGATGTGGCTCGCCCGGTTTTCTTTTTTTAAGTAAAGCTGCTTTCTCAAATATTTTACCGGGCCCGGGATGGTTCGAGATATTTACCTGTATATCTTTCATCTGCATGATACGGTCAATACTTTTCAGATACATTTCTGTTCTTTCCACGCCCTCAAAATTCAAACCCACACCACCCAGCATAAATGCTTTGTAAACCTGTTTTCCATCTCTTACCGGAAAATCCATGGATAAAGTGCCGGGTGTATGTCCGGGTGTTTGAAAGAGATGAACAGTTGTATTACCTAAAACAAGTGAATCGTCATCCTTGATCACCCAATCACGTTTCATATCAGGATGAACACTTGTATAATCTGCTTTTACAGATCCTTCCGCCATTTGCCAGTCGGGCTCTAACATACCTATACGTGCATGACAAAGTTTTTGTATTTCTTCGGCTCCCTCACAATGGTCAAAATGCCCATGTGTGCAAAGAATATATTTTATGTTCTTTACATCAAAGCCCAGTTGCCTGCAGGCCCCGGGAATATCTTTTGTGAACTTTCCATAAAGCGCATCTATCAAAATAATGCCTTTGTTGGTCACGAGTAGATACACGCTTACCCCGTCATTACCCACATAATAGAGATTGTCGAATATTTTAAAAGGAGCCACGGTTTTGCTTGAGTCGAACGAACCATATTGTGCACGGGCGGTTTGCAGACAGAACAGGATCAACAGGATCGAAAATGCTTTTTTCATATTGGATTAGTTTACGCTTAAAGCCCTGTAAAGTAAGAAAATTATCAAATGATTTACGGCAGTATTAATACCTTAGCGAACCCTCGTTTCCTTGCGTCTTTGCGGTTGAGCTGATTAACCGCGAAGGCGCAAAGACACAAGGTAACGCGAAGAATATGGATTATTTGCCCGGTATATATCCCCCTGTTTCGATTGGGAAGACTTCTGATATGGAAGACCTGAAATGGTGCGCAGAGCTGATGGCATCGAATGAGCCCTGGATCACTTTGCAGCGCAATTATGATCATTCCATTAAACTACTGGAAGACCCCCTGAGTGAAGTGTACTTACTGAAAGAGGGAGAAGAGCGGTTGGGCTTTATCATGATCAAACTCAAAGGAGCTTTTACCGGATACATACAAACGATCGTTATTTCTGAGCAGGCCCGTCGCAAAGGCCTGGGTGAAGCAGCTATTAAGTATGTGGAAGAACTGATCTTTAAGGTGAGCCCCAATGTATTTATCTGTGCATCCTCCTTTAACAGCGGGGCTTTGAACCTGTACCAGCGGATGGGGTATGAAGTGATCGGTGAGATAAAGGATTATATCATAAAAGGCCATAACGAGGTGTTCATGCGGAAAACCATCGGCCCCCTGCACGATTTCAAACCATAAAAGCCCGTAATTACGTAACTTGCAGCTCCGATAACACAATCATAATCCAACAACAAAAATCATAACAAAACAAGCCTGACCATGAGTTACATTATTGAAGTACACGCCAGACAAATTTTAGACAGCCGCGGTAACCCTACTGTAGAAGTAGATGTAGTAACCGACGACGGCGCATTAGGCCGTGCAGCTGTTCCAAGCGGAGCCAGCACGGGTATCCACGAAGCAGCCGAACTGCGCGATAACGATAAAAAGAAATATGCCGGCAAGGGTGTTCTGAAAGCCGTGAAAAATGTGAACGATATTATTGCTGAAGGCATTGTAGGTTACGATGTTGCCCAGCAGGCTGCGATTGATGAAGCCATGATCGCGCTGGACGGTACACCTAACAAAACCAAATTAGGCGCCAATGCCATTCTCGCAGTAAGTATGGCGGTTGCTAAAGCTGCGGCAGAAGAAGCGGCTTTGCCTTTGTTCCGTTATATCGGAGGAACCAATGCAAAGACATTGCCTATGCCGATGATGAACATCTTAAACGGCGGTGCACACGCAGATAATAAAATTGATTTCCAGGAATTCATGATCATGCCGGTTGGCGCACCTTCTTTTTCTGAAGGCCTGCGTTGGGGTGTTGAGATTTTCCATGTACTGAAAAGTGTATTGAAGAAAAAAGGCTTCAGCACCAATGTGGGTGATGAAGGTGGATTTGCCCCCAATATCCAAAGCAATGAAGAAGCAATTGAAACCGTATTGGAAGCGATCTCTGCAGCGGGTTACAAAACCGGCTCTCAGATCGTAATTGCCATGGACGCTGCCAACAGCGAATTATGGGATGCCAAGAAGAAAAAATATGTGTTCCATAAGAGCAGCGGTAAAGCCGTTAGCAGCGATGAGCTGGTTAAATTCTGGGAAAAATGGGTGAAACAATACCCGATCGCTTCTATTGAAGATGGTATGGCAGAAGACGACTGGAATGGCTGGAAAGCCCTCACACAGGCGGTTGGCAGCAAATGCCAGCTGGTAGGTGATGATCTGTTTGTTACGAATGTAAACCGCTTACAGACCGGTATTGATAAAGGGATTGCCAATGGCTTGCTGGTTAAAGTAAACCAGATCGGAACCCTTACCGAAACCATTAATGCCGTTACTCTGGCACAACATAATGGTTACAACACCATTATGAGCCACAGAAGCGGTGAAACAGAAGATACCACCATCGCCGACCTGGCTGTTGCGTTGAACTGCGGACAGATCAAAACCGGTTCAGCCTCACGTACCGACCGTATCGCCAAATACAACCAATTGATCCGTATCGAAGAAATGCTGGGAAGTACCGGTGTGTATCCGAAAGGAAAGATCAAGTTTGGTAAATAAATTTTCGTGAGTTGTGAGGCGTGAATCGTGAGTAAAAAACTCACGGCTGACGTCTCACTACTCACCTTTTCACATCTGTTGATTAGTTTATCACTAAGGATAATTAGTTAATCTCTATTTTTATCCAGTATCCAGCATCTAGCCCCGTCAACTATCATCTGAATGAAAAAAGTATTCACCATACTCACCAACAAAT